>JBFEYG010000083.1:0-9757 GCA_041562275.1 Sulfurimonadaceae bacterium
GACAGTTACCTGAGGTTTTTCAGGCTTTCGCAGGCCCCTAAAGAAAAATCCTATCAAAAAAAACAGGCGTGTTCTGCAGATATAGACGAGGAGATGTTTTTTTAAGAAATCCCCTTGGCACGTTTAATGCTTTATATATAAAAATATGAAGATAAGGCGCTTATTATGAGCAGTGCACTCGACAGACTTAAAGCATTGACAAACAAGATATCCAGTTTTGAAACAGCCAGAAAAGAGAACATGCAGACGCTCAAAGAGTTGTATTACTTTTTGAAGATAGATGCAAAAATACCCGACTTTGATGCTTTGTTCATGTACAAGGCAATGAATGTGACGGGTCTTTCTTTGCAGGCCGAGGATCTGGGTCAGATCAAAGAAAACCGGTATGTCCAGATCATTTGTATAGCCTATGACAAAGAAGCTAAAGGACAAAAATCCAAGAACAGTTCATTGGGTTACTTTGGACGTTCAGACCTTATTGATGAGGCCTTGAGAAAAGCTGTTGTGAAGTTTATACTTTGCTGGCGATTTGAAAAAAGCTTCATTACGCTGGAACATTATCACGATATGATCTCGCAGATCAATGATGAAGTTCAGTAAGCTGTTCTATCTCAAACTTTATTTTTTCTGGCTTGTCTGGGTCAGTGTCTGCTCCTTCTTGGCGGCATCGGTATTGGCTCTTTGTACGGCCTTGATGGTCTATATCGCAAAGGGGTTTGCCGCTTTGAACCTGGAGACATTGTCGGCTTTAAAAGAGATCGTCTACTTTAGTTTTCCTGTCACTTTCAGTCTGAGTCTGATAATAACATTGATTTTGGTCTTTAAAGCACTTTTTACACGCAAGCTAGAGGGGTTCAGTTTTGTACTTTACGACTGCAAACATGAGAAGATTGAAAATATCCTTTTGTCCGATGTGACCATGTTATGGCGAAAATGGCTCTTTGTAACCGTTTGGGTGATCTTGCTTTTCTTTGTTCTTTTCTTGGGGGCTTCTAAACTCCTTTTTGGTGTTTTTCCTCCGCTCGCATGGTTTAACGGATACACTCTGTACCTGCTTATCATGCTTTTTGGCGGAGGGGTCTTTGTCTTTGTAGTCAAGTCCTGTAGAAAAATAGGGATAGAACATGTCTAAGTACCTTTTTTTAGACCTTGAGACAACGGGATTGGAGGCCAAAGACAGGATTTGCGAACTTGCTTTGATATGTGGAGATGAAGAGGGATATAAATTGCATTCGGAAACATTGTGCAAAAGCCAAAAGAAGATCTCGCATGAAGCGATGGCGCTGCATCACATTACCAATGAGATGCTAAAAAATGAAAAAGCCTGTCAGGAGACACCGACTTATCAACTCTTGCAGGAGCATAATACAGAAGAAAATATACTTGTCGCACATAACATCCGTTTTGATCTTGATATGCTTGCAAAAGAGGGCTTTGAACTGAAGATGCGCTTTGTTGATACGATGCGATGTGTTAAGTCGCTGATCCCTGAATGCGAAGGTTTTGCTCTGCAGTTCTTACGTTATGAACTGGGACTCTATAAAGAAGAGAAAGAGCTTGCGCAAAGTATAGGCATGGATATTTCGGCACACCGTGCCTTGAGCGATGCCTTGCATGTGAAGCTTTTATGGAAGACTCTACTTCAATATGCTACAGTTTCACAACTTGTTGAAATTAGCAGTCGACCCGTTCTTCTGGAAAAACTTCCTTTTGGAAAGTACAGCGGACGGTATATTGAAGAGATAGCTCGAAGTGACGCGGCATATCTTCACTGGATGCTGAGCAATATTGAAGATATGGATGAAGACCTGTCTTACAGCATACAAAAACATTTAGAAGAAGGAGGACTTTGAGATGAAGGTAGCGGTTCAATGTGAGTCGGCTCTATTGCAAAGAAGTCTGGAGCTGTTCTTGGGAGAGCATCTGAGCTCTTTAAAACAGTGCGATCTTGTCATCCGGGACAAAAAAATCTTGGATGACCATCACAGTCTCTATATCTCAGCTGCACAAGACTCTGATATCAAAAAACCTTTTTCGCGTTCACAACTCTACCTGGCCCTGGAGAACTTTTATAAGAATCTTGGGGGGATACAGAGCGTGCAGGCCTATGACGAAGAGCTGCAAGC
Organism: Sulfurimonadaceae bacterium; assembly: GCA_041562275.1. Taxonomy (GTDB): domain Bacteria; phylum Campylobacterota; class Campylobacteria; order Campylobacterales; family Sulfurimonadaceae. The sequence goes on from JBFEYG010000083.1 coordinate 2,127, forward strand.
ATCAGAGGGAAAAGACTTTAAGCTTTTGGAGGAGAGGATAGAACAGTTGACGCAAGAGTATAAAAATGATCTTATGCGCCTGGTGAAGGCTTTTTATGAGTAAGTATCAGACCTCTATTATCTCGGGCATCTATAAGGGAAAAAAGATCAACCTTCCTTCATTAGAGACGACCCGCAGCTCAAAGACCGTTGTCAAAGAGTCGTATTTTAATACGATTCAGTTTGATGTCATAGACTGTAATTTTGTCGAAGTCTTCGCAGGAAGCGGATCTGTAGGCTTAGAAGCCCTGAGCCGTGGAGCCAAACATGCCTTTTTCATGGAAAAAGACAATGCCGCTTTCAAAACGCTGAGTCAGAACATAAAAAGTCTTGGTGCAGACAATGTGACTGCGATCTTGGGAAACAGTTTTGAGACCATCCACCAGGTGATCAAGGCACTTGCCCGTTCAAAGGAAAAAGCATTTTTCTATGTCGATCCTCCTTTTTCCTTTCGTGAAGGGATGGAAGAGATCTACAACAAGACATTTGATACATTGGCGTCCATTCCCGTAGAGATGATCGAGATGATCACTATAGAGCATATGACGGGATTGGAACTGCCTGAAAAGATAGGTGCGTTAAAGCTCAAAAAATCTAAAAAGTTCGGAAAAACGACACTTACCCATTACGTTTAGCAAAAACTTCAACATCTTCTCTTTTTCTCTGATTTGGCACAACTCTTGCTTTGGTTTGAGTATAACTACTCAGGGCAAGGAAGTCTATGAAAATATTTTTTATCAGCATGATACTTTTTCTATCGCTGGAAGCAACGAAGGTGGCGGATGTCTCCAATGTTGTCGGGGTCCGCGAAAACCAACTTATAGGCTACTCACTGATCGTCGGTCTGAACAAGACAGGTGACGGTACGACTTCTGTCTTTACACTTCAATCCATAGCAAACATGCTCAAAGCAATGAACATCGACATGAATCCGAATGATATCAAGTCAAAGAACGTCGCGGCAGTCGTTGTCACGGCAAAACTGAGCTCATTCTCAAAACAGGGTGATACGATGGATGTCACGGTCTCCGCGATTGGTGATGCCAAATCGATCGAGGGAGGGACACTTCTGATGACCCCGCTTAAAGGGGTAGACGGAAAGATCTATGCCCTGGCTCAAGGTTCTTTGAGTATTGGCGGTAAGAATGAAAGAGGCGGAGGTTCTCTTAATCATGCGACAGCGGGTATCGTATATGGAGGTGCTATAGTCGAACGTGAGATTCCTTTGGACCTGTATCATCAAGACTATGTGACATTGAGTCTAAAGACAAGCAGTTTTACCAATGCAGTCAACTTGCAAAATGCTATCAACAATATCTATCACATGCAAGTGGCTGTTGCCCTTGATCCGAAATCGTTGAAATTGAAGTGCCCGGAGAATAAAAGCATGGTCGAATTTCTGGCGGAAGTCCAGGAACTTGATATCGATTTTACACCGCTAGAGCGTATCGTGATCAATGAAAGAACAGGAACAATTGTTGCTGGTGTCAATATAGAAGTCTCGCCTATCATCATCACGCATGGAGAGATCACGATCAAGATAGAAGAAGACGGTCTTCCGGGAGCGGGGAACAATCTTGATCTGGATGAGAATATTGTGATTGGTCTGGAAGACAGCCGTCTCTTGGCTAAAAAAGGAAGTTCGACAGTGGCAAACATAGCACGTTCTTTACAAAAGCTGGGAGCAACGCCTAAAGACATCATCTCTATTTTGGAGACGATGAAAAAAGCAGGTGCAATACAAGCCGAACTGGAGGTCATCTAATGAATATTGATAATTCAATCGCTCTTTATCAGGCGAACGCAGGTATCCCAAAGGTCGATAACGGACTTGACAAAGTGGCATTAAAAGAGCAGACGGACAGTTTTGAAGCTATTATTTTGAAACAGCTTATGGATGTTGCCATGAAAGATGAAAACACACTCTTTGGCAAAGATCCGGGAGACAAGATCTACAACTCGATGTACAGAGAAGAACTTTCAAAGGTCGGAGCAGGCAACTTCGGTCTTTCTGAGATCTTGTTTGACTATTTAGCGGAGGGAAGATAAAGCACCTGTGTCATTAAACTTTTTTTCTTCTCTGCCGATATGATAGTATAATAGACTCCATATAGGCAGACAAGGATAAGAAATGATTTCCAAGGTAGGCGGTACAGCCGTTAGCAACACATACCAAGAGAATGAAGCGAAAGAGGCTTCAAAGCGTCCCTCTACGATCGGAAAGCAGGGGGATACGAGTAAGGTTGAACAGCTTAAAAGTTCAATTGAAAACGGAGAGTATCAACTCGATCTTAAAGCATTGGCTCAAAAGATAGCAGACGAGATACTCTAAACAGAGGAGAAATTATGTTGTCATATCATCTTAAAAGTGCAGTTAACGACCTTCAGCAGTTAGTGAAGATCAGTGAACAGGATATTGAAGATATCAAGTTTGCTAATCACGCACCTCAGTTTGAACGACGTAAGATCAAAGAAGATATGTTAAACAGTTTTGAGAATAAAAAAGCGATGATTGATCATGAGATATCCAAGCTTATGACGAGCAATCCTGACCTTTCACTGGATCAGCTTTTAAATGATGATGAGAACAAAGAACTTCAAAGTCTAAAAGCTTCTCTATCTGCCTTGCGAGAGGTGAACAAAAAGTACGCGAAGATGGTGCTTTCTGTCTCTTCTTTTTATAATACGCTGCTTGAACGACTTGTCCCGACGGAGATGAACGGTTATGCCAAATCAACTTCCAAAGATGCATCATTTTTGGAGATAAGAGCATAGCATGGCTTCAATATTTAATGGGCTTCATATCGGATACAGCGGGCTGAGTGCTTCTCAGCTAGGGATCAATACAACCAGCCATAATATCACCAATGCCGAAACCGAAGGTTACACACGACAACGTGTCGTACAGCAGAGCACGACTCCTGTGGGTGCGATCATCCCCGGTGCTCAGGGAAACGGGACTCAAGTCAAAGAAATCATCAGAATACATGATGAGTTCGTGTTCTCACGCTACAGTACTGAGAGTGAGAACAAAGAGTACAGTGATTTTCAGCGCCAGACGCTTGAAGAACTCTCTACCTACTTTCCGGAGATAGAAAATGTCGGTATCAAGTATGATATGCAGGAATATTTCAATCTTTGGGGTGATCTTTCAATCAATCCCGACAACCAGGCTGTCAAAGTCGCTCTAGCCCAACAAACGCAGGTGTTAAGCCAAGATATACAAGAGACAAAGACCAAGATAGCAGATCTGCAGTTGACCTTAAATGATCAAATGAAAGTCGCCGTAGACGAGATCAATAAGCTCGCATTACAGATCGCCAATCTTAACGGGGCTATCACGGATACAGAATCCATTGAAAATCAGCATGCAAATGATCTTCGCGATCAGAGGGGTGTATTGGAACTCGCACTTTCTAAACTTATTGATGCGACAGTCTTTGAAGGAAACCTTTCTGCAAATATGCCTGTAAGTAGAGATATCGTTGAAAAAGGCGGGGACTATACAATCAATATCGCCGGTTTCAACATTGTCGACGGCAAGACTTTCCATCCGATTGTTGTGGACAACAAAGATAACGGGGGCGGTTTCTACAGCCTCTCCTATGAACGCCAAGATGGTGTGTTGATGCCTATGGATGATCTTGTCAAAGGCGGGCGTGTCGGTGCGATCTTAGATCTTCGTGGCAGCAGCTTTGATGCAGACGGAAACATTGAGAACGGACAACTGCAAGAGATCATCAATCAGATAGACGGGTTTGCCAAAGGTTTGATAGAGAGTACAAACAATCTTTATGCGCAAGGAGCTGAGTCAAGCATGAGGTCAAACGTCACCGGCTTGGCTAAGACAGAGATAATGGTCAACTCTGATCTCAATATCAGAGTCGGAACATTCGATGTCGTGGCGTATGATATAGAGGGTAATGTTGCATCCTCGCGCACGATCTCTATCACCAGTACAACAGTGATGGATGATACGATCTACGATGCCGTGGGGAATATTGTCACGCCTGGAACCAGCAACAGTATTGTCGGACAACTTAGATTAAATCTAGATGACAACAGCGATGGAAACGCCAATAATGACATTGATGATATATTGACAGCAAGTTTTCTTAACGGTCAGTTGGATCTGGGCATTAACAAAGCAAAGTTCCCAGGCTATACCTTTGGGATAGAAGACAACCAGACAAGTGGTCTTGCCTCAGGAACAAACTTTGCAGGTTCGATCGGGCTTAGCCGTTTTTTTGAAGGCAAGGATGCAAGTGATATCAATCTGGAATGGGGGTTGCGTGACGATCCGGCTTTAATAAAGGCAAATAAGGCACCTGTGGACGGAGATAACAAACTGGCAAATGATATGCTTCAGCTTCAGTTTGATGATGTCGGCTTTGAAGCAAACGGCATAACAACGGCAGAGACGCTTTATGGTTATTATGACGGGATAGTCACAGATGTGGGTACACGTACCAATGCAGCTATAACAACCAATGATACCGTAACTGCAAAATATAATGCAGTCTTGAAAAGCTATGAATCGATCTCTGCTGTCAACATTGATGAAGAGATGGTCAATCTTATCAAGTATCAAACGGCATATGGGGCTTCAGCCAAGATCATCACGACGATCGATCAGATGATGGATACACTTTTGGGACTGAAACGATAGCTTTAAAGGATAGTTTACTCTTCGCTTTTTGAGTTATCTATTTTTACATGTTATACTTCTGTCAAAAAGACTTTTAAGTGAAAAAACCGTACTTCAGTATCACAATATTAATATCTATTTTTGCCTTCTCTTTTTTAGGCGGTTTAGTCTATACGACCTCGGCTTATGATCTGGATGCTGCGTCGATACTTGTCGCACCTTCTTTAGAACATCCTTTTGGTACAGACAGGTTAGGAAGAGACCTTTTGGCACGTGTTATCGAAGGGGGGAAAGTCTCTTTGATCATTGGTGTCGGGAGTGCTTTTATCGCTTCTTTTTTAGGTCTTATACTTGGGGCAACAGCAGGTTTCTTCCGTGGGGGTGTAGACAAAAGCTTTGTTGTGATGGTTGACCTGTTTTTAACATTTCCAACTTTTTTCTTGCTGTTGGCTCTGATCTCTTATGTCAATGCCTCTGTCTTGGTCCTGATCTTTATTATTTCTGTCACAGGGTGGATGACGACAGGACGTTTGATTCGTTCAGAAAGTTTTTCGATAACCTCTCAACCTTTTATTAAGATACTCAATATTGCCGGCGTAAGCAAGTGGAAGATATTGCTTAAGTATTATGCGCCTTTGCTGGCACCTATCTATTTTGTCTCTTTTACTCTGGGGGTCGGCGGAGCGATCCTTTCCGAGTCAGGCTTGAGTTTTTTGGGTTTAGGCATCACAGCACCTGCGATGAGCTGGGGAACGATACTCAGTACGGCGAAGTCTGTTAATGATATCGCTTGGTGGGTAGGTGTCTTTCCTGGATTGATGATCTTTCTTGTGACGTTCTCACTTATGAATATCTCCAGTTATCATCAAAAACTGAGTAACCAGAAAAAAGCATTAATCGCATAAGGGAATTATCATGGATACAAGGAAGGTCGGTGTTTCTCCTCTTTTTTTAGTAGCTGCAGGCGTAATTATTTTAGCCGGGCTGATCATGGCAAAAGCCATTGTCATCCCGATACTGTTAGCCGTATTTATCACCATCTTGATATGGCCTTTTTTGATGTGGCTTCAAGACAAAGGCCTTAATAATACATTTTCATTGATCGGTGTGGTTGTGATGCTGGTTATTGTGATGACACTTTTGGGTTTGCTTATTAGTAGCTCTTTAAATGACTTTTCGCTTCATCTGCCTACATATGAAGTGAAGCTAAAAAGCTTTGTAGAGAACCTCGTCACCTTTATGCAGAGCAAAGGTATCGAACTCCCGGATAAGATGATCTCCGAGTTGATCGTTCCGGCTAGAATAACACAGTTTGTCTCAGAAATAGTCAAAGGGCTCGGTTCGGCTTTGACCAATGGTCTGATGATATTACTTTTAGTGGTCTTTATGCTTTTGGAAGCGGCCGTCTTACCTAAGAAACTGCTTGCTGTCCATGCTGATGCATCAACGCATGCACAACAGTTTTTAAACGATGTCAAGCAATACATGATGATAAAAAGTGTGTTCTCAGCTATAACAGGATTACTTGTTTATATCGCTTTGCTCTTTATTGGTTTAGATTATGCGATACTTTGGGGTGTATTAGCATTTTTTCTGAATTTTGTACCCAACATAGGATCGATTATAGCAGCCATCCCGGCAGTCATCCTTGCCCTTATACAGCTTGGTCTTATCAGTGCGGTAGAGGTGGCTGTGATCTTTTTAGCTATCAATATTGTTTTGGGTTCTGTCTTGGAACCGAAGTACATGGGACAAGGACTAGGGTTATCGACTTTGGTGGTTTTTGTCTCCCTGATTTTTTGGGGATGGGCATTTGGACCTGTCGGGATGCTGCTTTCCATACCTCTGACCATTATGCTCAAACTGGCACTTCAAAGTGATCCACAAACAGAGTGGATCGCTATATTGCTTGATTCCGAGGTCAAAGAATAATCTTTTTAAAACAGTGCTATAATAAATAAAAAGGATCTGTTATGAACAAAGATGAAATGCTCAAAGAGGCTAAGAAGCAGTTGAACAGCTTCCAAAAAGAGATGAGTGAGCTAAAAGAAGCGAGTTCGCACCTGAGTGAAGAGGCGAAGAAACAGTTTGATGTAGGAGCGAAAGAGTTGGAAAAACTTTATAAAGAAGCAGATGTACAGTTCGAAAAACTTTCGCACAAAGCTGAAGAAAACTACAAAGAAGTTAAAGAGTTTATTGAACTTACGAACAAGGCTTTAAAACATTCATTTAATTATTTTATATCGCATTATAGAAAAAAATAGCCTATAGTCGGGTCTTCGCTTTCTAAGAAAAAAAAGCGAAGGGTTGCTTAATGCATATTTGATAAGATTTAGTTATTATTAATGTCGAAACGAATAGAATAACTAATGATTAAACAAAGCATACCCTTTAAAATATTACCTTCATTAGAATACAGTTTCGGAATGATCAAGTTGTATAATGATGCGTCAAAACGCATGTTGGCTGCTTATCTTAGTTTGTACGCTATCCTTATTCCTTCAATGTATTTTTTTATTCCGATCAGCATACTCTCAGTATGGGTGCTACTGGCTTTAACACATCTTGCAGTCCGTCATTTTATAACACAAAAAATATCTTCTTTACTGGATTCAGATGATCAGAACATAGACAGGTTTCTTCGCTGGAGCATTTATACTTCTTCATTTTCTGGTCTGTTGTGGGGAAGTTTGTCCTGGCTGAATCTGATTTATCTTCCGCAACTATTTCCTTATCTTAGTATCGCTGTTATTTTGGGGATTTCTGCAGCTGCTATCGCGACGTTGAGTATGATATTTATCTCTTATCTTGTCTTTTTGCTATCAATGACACTGCCGCTGCTTATAGCAATTTTAGTGACGGGCGAAAACGATGACCTTGTCATAGGACTATTGATGATAGTCTATATCTTTGTGATCATACCGACTGCAAAGCTTTTGTACGA
>JBFEYG010000084.1:0-9722 GCA_041562275.1 Sulfurimonadaceae bacterium
CCGCAAACAGACGGCCCATCTGCTCAGGCGACTTCAGATAAAACTCATGCACGGAGTGGCGCATACGATTAGGATCGTCATAGAGTTTATTCATCCCGATACACATAAAGGCTTCATGGTACTGGGCATCATCGGGGTAGGTATAGTGGGTGTCGTTCGTAGCAACGACCTTGATACCCGTCTCCTGGCTGAGCTGAAGGATCTGCTCATCGATAAAGAGCTGATCGCCGATACCGTGACGCATGATCTCCAGATAGAAGTCGTCCCCGAAGATCTCTTTGTATTCCAGGGCAACCTTTTTTGCCCCCTCGTATCCCCCTTCTCCGTTTCGTACATTCCGCTCATTGGCAAGGTTAAGATGCCAGTTTACTTCCCCCTGAAGACAGGCAGAGGTACAGATAAGCCCCTCCGAATGCTCACGAAGTTCTTTCTTGTTGATACGGGGAAAGTAATAGAAACCGTCTATATAGGCCTTGGATGAGAGGTACATCAGGTTTTCGTAACCGACCTGGTTTTTAGCGAAAAGACAGACATGAAAACGCTGTTTCGTACTTCGATCATCTATCGCGTCACCGTTATGGATATACCCTTCCATCCCTATGATCGGTTTGATCCCTGCATCCGTCATCTGTTTGTAAAAATCGATAGCGCCGAACATATTCCCATGGTCTGTCATAGCAACCGAAGTCATACCGAGTTTTTTGACCTCTTCGACCAGGTTCGTGATCTTGTTCGCGCCGTCAAGAAGGGAGTATTCGGTGTGCAGATGTAAGTGGGTAAATTGCTGTACAGACATGAGAAATCTTTTCTATTTTATTTTTACTATTATAGTGGATTAGAATAAGAATTGGATTATATATTCTTGCTTATTTAAGCAGGAAAAACGATCTTCTCACTTCTGATATAAGCTTCATAAATAAGAAGTATTTCTTTCTCTTTTGCAGGCTAGCAGAAGTCTGCCAGCATTCCGTTTTTAAGGGCATTGGCTGTTTCGGCTCCCTTGAGTTTTTCAACGATTGCCAGTGCGAAGCAAAGTGCCGTTCCCGGACCTCGCGAAGTCATGACATTACCATCGGTAACAACCGTCTGCTCTTTTGTATACCCATCAAGCCTGATCTGCTTTTCTACGGAAGGATAACAGGTGTAATCATGTTTTAATACACCCGCCTTCTCAAGTGCATAAGGTGCTGCACAGATCGCACCGATCATCTTGCCTTTGGCATCCATCTCTTTCAAAAGCCTTTGCACGTCGGCATCATCCGCCAGTGCGTGGGTACCGTCCCATCCTCCGGGCAAGACTATCATCTCTATCTCATCGCTGCTGATCTGTGAGATCAGACGATCTGTCTCTATTTTAAGATTATGTGCCCCTGAGATCATCGTGGCACCTACTCCGGCGACGACAACCTCGATCTCAGCCCTTCGTAAAACATCGATCAGACTTACCGCCTCTATCTCTTCAAAACCATCTGCCAATGGAATGACTACCATCTTATCTCCTTTAATCTGCATTGTACAAAATCATGGATCAAGCTCCCGAAACCGGCTACAAATAGCGATTTACAGACCTCTTTTTCACTGAAAACTCTTATATTATGATACAGCTTCTTTGACTCTATTGCAACTTTTTTACTCTGAAGCCTGCCTTTTCTCTTGCATATGATCACCTGCAAGGCGGCATTGTGACGCACAGGCATAAACTGTGTTACTTTTGAAAGGTAAATAGGGATGAAGGGAAAAGGTTGAGCCTATCAGGCCTGAGAAGATCGTTCAGTGAAAGGGGCAAACCCCCTTCTTGTGCATGTGTGCCGGAAATCGGAAACAGGCACAGCAAAAGATGAAAACTGCTGAGAACCTTCATCTTTTGTCGTTAATATTATTTTACTTTTTCCAGGTATTCACCGTCGACAGTGTTTACTTTTACAATGTCACCGGTAAGGATGTGGTATGGAATCTGAATAACAGCGCCTGTCTCAAGGGTTGCCGGTTTTTTAGAACCGCTTGATGTATCGCCCTTGTCTTTAGGACCCGTCTCAGTCACTACTAGCTCCATAGTCTCCGGTGCCTGTACTGAGATAGCATTTCCTTTATAGAATACGATCTCGACATTTGTACCGTCTTTTAGCCATTTCATAGCATCTTCGCAGGCTTCATACGAAAGGCCGAGCTGATCATAAGTCTCATTGTCCATAAACTGAAGCATCTCTCCGTCATCATAAAGATACTGCATAGTTTTATAGTCGATCACAGGGACTTCAAATTTGTCTCCGGCATGGATTGTCTTTTCAACGACCTTGCCGTTAAGGAAACTTTTTACCTTACAACGAACAAAAGCCGCACCTTTTCCAGGTTTTACATGTTGAAATTCAACCACTTTATAAGGCACGTCACTGATCTCAAGACGGACACCTTTTTTAATATCACTCATACCGATTGTTGCCATCGTTTATCCTCATAAGAAATAATTTTCGTGATTTTAGCAAAACCAAGCTTGTTTTAAAATTCTTGACTCTATATATCAAAGGGGAAAGCAGGCCGTACAGATTTTCATTAAAATTTATAATCTGGTCTGTATATTCTATAAAAAATGATAGAATAAGCTTATGCCAATAGTAACATTAATTCTTATAATTCTTTTAAGTATTCACAGCCTTGCTTTTAACGAAGGACCCATCTCTGAAGAGGTGATGGCAAAAGCCGAACGGAAGTACAGCGGTCTGATCGTAAGCCGTTATCTTGCCTACAACAAGATGCTAAAAGAGGCTACACATGTCTCAGAGCGCAACAAGCTTCAGATGGTCAACAGTTTTTTCAATGCGGTTCCTTTTCAAAGTGATACTGAAAACTGGAAACAGGATGACTATTGGGCGACACCGCTTGAGTTTCTTGCCCGCAACAAAGGCGACTCCGAAGACTATGTTATCGCCAAATACTTTGCCTTGAAGACCTTGAAGATCGATACGAAGAAACTCTACTTTACCTATGTAAACTCCGAGAAGTTTAAACGCCCGCATATGGTGCTGAGTTATTTTGAAACACCCGGAGCCGATCCTTTTGTACTGGATAATATCACTGAGGATATCCTCAGTGCTAAAGACAGAGAAGATCTCACACCAATATACAACTTCAATGCCGACACCGTAAAAAGTCTCAAAAATCGGCAAAGCACCCATAAGAAATGGGAAAAACTTATTAAACGCGTAAAAAGGAATAAACTATGAGTTTATTTAAACAGATCACCATTATCATATCCCTTTTCTTATTGTTCGTACTGGCCTCCGTCATGGCGCTCAACTTTCACTCTTCTGCAAAATATGCCCAGGACGAGCTCTTGAACAATGCCCAGAACACCGTCTCCTCATTGAGCTTATCTCTTGCCAATACAAACGGGGATGTCTCTGCCATGTCGACCACAGTGAACGCACTCTTTGACAGCGGATATTTTCAAAAGATCACCCTTCTTGATACACAGGAAAATGTCATGTATGAGCGAATCCAGACGAATGATAATTCAGAGATCCCCTTATGGTTCAAATCCTTATATACACTTGAGACACCTATTGCCTCGGCTACCGTGTCATCAGGATGGAAGCCGATCGGGACTGTACAGATCGTGCCTACCCAGGAGAATGCCGATATCAAACTCTATGAAAACTTTTTAAAGCTCTTGCAAAGTTTTGCAGTGATCGCACTTATCACCTTTACACTGCTTTTCTTTCTGCTTCGATTTATACTCTCCTCACTGAAACGTCTCACGAAACAAGCCGAAGCCGTAAGCAGTAACAACTTTATCATCAATACCGACATCCCTGCGACCAAAGAGTTCAAAGAGGTCACCTTGGCCATGAACAAAATGGTTGAAAAAGTCAAAGACATCTTTGAAAAAGAGGCCAGTTCCGCACAGGATTATCACAGACTGCTTTATCGTGATGAGCTGACAGCGCTGGGAAATCGCAACTACTTTGAACTGAAGTTTAATGAGTTTCTTTCCTCTGAAGAAGCTGATATGAGAGGGGTTGTCCTCACCCTCTTTATTGATGGGATAATCGAAGCAAATAAGGCAGTGGGATATAAAAAAGTCGACACGCTTATTCAGGACCTCGCCTCTTTGCTTCAAGAGAAGGTCAAGGGCATGGATCAGGTTGTCATCTCGCGAATAGACGGCACAAAGATCGCTCTTATCTTTCCCCGTAGTGATGCAGATGAGATTGAAGCCTTAGCAGAGGAGATCCTCGCCCAGGCTATCATGACCTTAGAACGCTCATCCATCTCTGAATGCGGTATCAAACTCATCTTGCAGACCTACGGTGCTCAGGATACCCTCTCTGCCTTATTGGCTAAAATCGAAAGCAGACTATCAACTGCAAAGAAAAACACTTTCAATACTCTTGCAGATCATCAAGACAGAATAATAATAGAAAGAGAGACTATCGAAAACAGGATAAAAGAGCACTCGATCGCCTTGGCCCTGCAGGATGTCTTTGACCTCGATGGCAATATCGTACATGCAGAAGCCTATGTCAGACTCTATGACGAGCATCAGACACTTCTTCAAGCCGGTGACTTTATTCCGCTTGTACACAAGATGCATCTTGACACAAAACTCGATCAGAACGTCATCAACTATGCGATCAAAGAAGATGTCCTTCAAAGCAGAGAGATCGCTATCAATATCTCATTACGCTTTATACAGGACAAAGATATGCTTAAATGGTTCAAAGAACGTCTTGCCAGTATTCAGGAAGGAAGAGTCTTTAACTTTGAGATCTCCAACCATAGCCTCTTACACTCTGTCAATGAAGCCTTGGAGTTTGCCAAGATCCTTACAAACTCCGGTCACAAGTTCGGAATCGACCGTTTTACGGTAAAAGAGAATACAAATCTAAATTATCTTCAGATGCTCACGCCTGATTACCTTAAAATTGACAGCATCTACCTGCATGAGATGATTCAAGGCAAAGAGGGGCAGAAGAACAGTGCGCTGAAGATCCTGATCGAAAGTCTTGATATCAAGATCATTGCCAGCAATACCGAAGACGCTCAGATCAAAGAAGCACTAGAAACGGCAGGTATAAAATATTTTCAGGGAAGCCTCTTGGCTAAACCGGCATTGATTTAAAAGGAAAAGTGATTTTTGGAAAAAGAGTACTCAAGGCAGAGTACTCTGTAGTAGAAAAAAACTATAAACGCGCGTAATCTACGCTGATACACGCTTCAAGTTTTGAAAGTTCTTGAAGTGTCTCTTTAGAGACATTCGAATCAACGATAATAACGGCCAAGGCCTGATCTTTGTTGCGTCCCAAACGGAAATCGGCAATATTGACATTATGCTTTGCCAAAGTCGTACCGACATGACCGATAACACCCGGGACATCTGTGTTTTTGAAGATGATAAGGTTGCCCTTAGGCTCGATATCAAGGTCAAAACCGTTGATATCAACAATACGCTGTACGCCTTCATCAAAGATAGTAGATGAGATCGATATCACACCTTTTTCCGTTGTCACCTTGATCGTGATCTTATTTTTGTAGATACTTGTGTTTGCTTCTTCTTCGAAGTCCAGAAGAACTCCTCTGTCCTTAGCAACAAACTCAGCATTGACATAGTTGATATTGTCACCCAGAGACTCTGTCAAAGCACCCACAGTAACAAAGGTCATAAGAGATTTGAGATAAGCAGCTATGTCACCCTGTGCCATGACTTTGATAGATTTGATCGGTGCTTTATTGATCTGAGCCGCCAAGAAAGCAGTCTTTTGAGACAGTTCCAAATATGGCTTCACAAACGCAGGTATCTTCGTCTCATCGATAGGAAGGTTGAATGCGTTCTTAAACTCGATCCCCTTAGCCGCATTAAGCGCCTGTGCTGCAGCCTGCGTACCGATATTATATTGTGACTCGAATGTGTTTGCACCCAGGTGAGGAGAGACAACGATATTGTCAAGATCCAACAGAGGGTTATCCGTTGCCGGTTCTTTGTTGAAGACATCGATACCCGCAAAACGGATCTTGCCAGATTTAAGGTTGTTAAAAAGGGCTTCTTCATTATACAGACCGCCGCGTGCGCAGTTGATAAGCACTACACCGTCTTTCATCTTCGCGATCTCTTCTTCATCGATCATATTGATCGTCTCTTTGTTCTTAGGCGTATGGATAGTGATGATATCACAGGCCAAAATGTCTGCAAAGTTCTCAGTGTACTTCATACCAAGGTCCGTTACCTTAGACGAAGAGATATACGGATCGTATGCTACGATTTCCATCTCAAAAGATTTGGCTCTCAAAGCCACACGTGAACCGATGTTACCAAAACCGATAACACCAAGACGCTTTCCTTTCATCTCATAACCGTACCACTTCTCACGTTTCCAGATTCTCTGATTCTTAAGGTGATCATGTGAGTATGGGAACATTCGCATACATGAAAGCATATGTGTCATCGTCAGTTCAACGGCAGCGATCGTGTTCGCAGTCGGCACGTTCATGACGATAATACCCTCTTTTGAACATCCGTCAATGTCGACATTATCCACACCGACACCTGCACGGATGACGGCTTTCAGCTTTTTCGCCGCATTGATAAACTTGTCATCAACATCCGTCGAAGAACGGGTAATAGCGATATCTGCAGTTGCAATAACGTCTAAAAGTGCTGTCTTATCGATGTCCGCCGCAAATACATACTCTATCTGGTCATCATTCTTAAGCATTTCAAGACCGGCTTCATGGATGTGGTCACAAACTACTACTTTTGGCTTTGACATATTATTTACTCTCTTTTAGGTGGATTCAAAACATCGTATTGATGTCTTATTTAGGTCACTATTTTATTATCTTTACTATGTGTGCATTTATAGCATAATTTTTCAATAATTTCACTATATCCTCAAGTTGAGGCAGATTTTGCGAGTAGATGATAAGTTTCACATCATCTTTTTTCTGTTCAAACAGATATTTCAGCTTATACTGTTTCAGGATCTCTTGAAGACAAAAAAGCTGATAAGGGTCAAGATCCCCGGCTTTAAGCTGGTAACTGACTGTCTTTTTAGGTGGATCTTGAAGATCCACTTCAATAAATATCTCTGTTACGGGGTAAAAATAGCCTTTGTTCTCATACTCTGAAAAACGTTCTATCCATTTCTCTCGGCTGGGGATATCAGCTAATGTCTTCGCTTGGGGGATATCTGCTTTTTCATTATAGATACTTGCATCCGTTTGATTGATTTGAACCAAAAAAAGAATCAAAAAGATAACGACTCCGACAAAGATTGCCGGAAAAAGCCATTTTGCAAGCATCGTGTGCACGAGTTTACTTCAGCTGGTCTTTTATAAGGTCGCCAAGAGAGTTACCTTCGTCATTTTGTGCATTGACTTCTGCTAAAGCCTCTTTATCTTTAAGATACTGAAGTTTCTTGACAGAAAGACGGATGCGGTCGCGTTTGACATCGATCACTGCGATTGCCGCTTCGATCTCATCACCGACATTAAGTTCTTCTGCGACTAGAGGTTCAAGGTCTTCATTACGGATCAATGCGTCCATATCACCTTCAAGCGATACGAATACACCGAAATCTTTCACGTCACGTACCTTGCCTTTTACGATCTCATTAACGTGATGCTCTTTGGCAAACTTGTCAACAGGACTTTCAAGAAGTGCTTTGCGGTTAAGAGAGATCTTCTCTTCTTCTGTGTTGATCTTGACGATCTTCACTTCGACTTCATCACCAACCTTGTAAATATCTTTACATTTGGTGTTTTTCTCCCATGAACAGTCTTGATTATGTAAAAGACCTTCAACAGCACCGATTCTTACGAAAGCACCGAAATCTGTCAATGTTGTGATCGTACCTGTAACGATATCACCTTCACGTGAAGTCTTGATAAACTCGTCAAACGGTTTTGGAAGAAGTGTTTTCAAAGAAACACGTAACTTATGCTTCTTCGAATCGATCTCGATCACTTCAACATCGATCTCCTGACCGACTTCTAGGTAATCTTTTGGTGACTTGATGTTCTTGTCCCAAGTGATCTCAGATACATGCAAGAAACCTTCGATATCGTTTCCAAGATCAACAAATACACCGTACGGTTCAACATTAGAAACCGTAACTGTGATCGTATCGCCTTCATCCAGTTCAGACTCGACTTCTTCCCATGGATCAGACATAACAGCCTTGATAGAAAGTGAAAGGTGACGCTTGTCTTTGTCATAGCTGATCGCTTTACATTGAACGACATCACCTTCTTTGTAATATTTAGATGGGTTAACCGGCCCTTTGTAAGAGATCTCGTTATAGTGTACAAGACCGTCTACGCCGCCGACATCCACGAACATACCGTATGAAGTGATCTTTTTGATCGTACCTTCGACAACAACATCCTCTTCAAGTAGAGCATCGATGATCTGCTTACGCTTTTTGCGATCTTCATTAAGAAGCTTGCGGCGAGAAAGGACGATTGAAGACTCTGCTTCATCGATCTTGATAACAGCAGCTTTGATTCTGCGTCCGATAACATCTTCATCGTCTTTCAGTGCTGCTAATGAACGCGGCATAAAGAAGACGACTTCATCTTCTTCAATGATATATCCACCACGGTTCTTCTTAGTGATAGTACCTTCGATGATCAGATCTTCATAATCATCTTTGTGTGCTTTGATAAAGTCTAAAGTCTTGAGCTGTTCAAGTACTTTTTTGTGAGAGATCTTAGGGCGCTCGTTGTGGTAACCCATGACCATTACTTTAATACTGTCATTGACTTTGTATTTAAGTTCACCTGATTCATCTTGAATCTCATTCAGGTATAGAATACCTTCGAGTTTTTCACCCACATCTACAAGTATCTTGTCTTCTTGAATTTCTACGATCACACCATCAGCAATACGATTCGATTCCTCAGAACGTTTTTCTGATGCTTCAAACATCGCTGCAAAGTTTTCTTCTTCCATTGGTTCGAGCTCTTGAGCCATACAAATATCCCTTGTTTACAAATAAAAATTTGCAAATTATAGCTAATTGTTTCTTGTTATATCTTTATAATTTGCAGAATTTATGAATGTTATAAGCAAACAGAGGTGCGCAGATCTATATTTCTCTCGCCTTTATACCGATTAAGCTTCTTTTATAAATTGCGTTGATAGTATTGTTCACGTTAATAAACCATATTAATTCCTTCAGGTTGGTATATGTATACGATCAAAGACTTACACAAATATTCAAATCGCCTTAATGTCCTTTATGTCGAAGATGACGAGAACCTGAGAAATGAGACGACTTCTCTTTTTAAGATGTTCTTTAATAACCTCGACACTGCCGAGGACGGTGCACTTGGCTTGAAGGCCTTTAATAACAATTTTTATGATCTTGTCATCAGTGATGTCAATATGCCCAATATGAACGGCATCGAAATGTGCAAAAAGATCAAAGAGATCAATCCTGAACAAAAGACAGTGATCATCTCCGCACATGATGAATCCAATATACTGATGGATCTTATTCGGACCGGGGCCAATGGTTTTATACTCAAACCGATGCAGTTGGATGAATTGGTCAATGCACTCTATCCTGTATGTAGAGATGCCTATACACAGATCATCAATCTTGAACTCATCGATGAACTCAATGCCAAAAACACCCAGCTTGAAAAACAGAACCGCGAGCTGAGAGTACAAGGGCATACTGTCGATACCAAACATTATCAGCTTGAGACGATCTTCCAAAACA
>JBFEYG010000085.1:0-9643 GCA_041562275.1 Sulfurimonadaceae bacterium
AGATGGGCTATGATGCCCATGTCGCTTTTCAAACCCATAAGCTTATCCTTCTTTTACCGATAGAAGGCGAACTTTATGATACGGTCTATTATACGCTTAATCGAAAAAGATATTATGCGATTGATTATTATGCAAAGGGTAGACTTGGCTCGATCATGACCTATGATAACGCTTATCAGGGTGCCTCATCTGCAATAGATTTTTCGCTTTCCTCTCTTCCTCTGTTTGCAGAAGAGAGGATGTCCAAGCGGTTTGTCTTTAGGGTCAATGAAGAGAACATCCCTGTCAAGCTGCAGTATGATGCCAATCTTTTGAAGTTCTTTCAGACCTATCCGCAGGTCGGGTATACGAACTATTTCTCATCTGATGATGCTATGCCTTTACGAGAGAGTATCAAGCGCTCTTTTGAGCCGCTTATCGTCGGAAAGAGTCAGGGTGAGGCCCTGAATATTATCTTGAACTTTGTTCAAAATGCGTTTAAGTATCAAGTCGATAAGGAACAGTTCAGCAAGGAAAAAGTCATGTTTCCTTCCGAAACGGTTTTTTATCCCTATTCGGATTGTGAAGACAGGGCTATTCTGTTCTCCTATATGGTAAAGACCTTACTGGGGATGGATGTCGTCGGTGTCAAGTATCCCAACCACATGGCAACGGCTGTCAAGATAGAGGAGAAGATCCAGGGTGAATACATCACCCTGGATAAGAAGCCTTATATCCTTGCTGATCCGACTTACGTCAATGCCACACTTGGCATGAGCATGCCTCAGTTTGCGGGGACAAAATCTTATGTGATCATCGCTGCCGGAGGAGAAAAGTAATAGCCTTGGGAGTAGTCGATCCCCATCTGTGTTACAAAGGCATAGACCTCTTTTGACTCTACGAACTCCCCGATAGTCTTGATGCCCAGTTCTTTGGCAAAGGTGACGATCGTCTTGACGATGATCTGTTTGTGCTTGTCGATATGAATGTCTTTGATTAGGGTGGCATCGATCTTCAGATAGTCAAAATTCAGATTAAGCAGATGAGAGAAGTTTGAATACCCGGAGCCGAAATCATCGATGCTGACCTTGCATCCCAATTCTCGGACTTCACTTACAAAATTGGCGATTACCTGATAGTTTTCGATCTTCTCAGTTTCCAGTATCTCAAAACAGACACGCTCCGCAAGGGGATAGATGTTCAGCATATTTTTAATGTAGCCCAAAAGGTTATAGTCAGTGATGTCTTCGATGGAGAGGTTGATGCTGAACTCATAATCATTGGTACTGAAGGCCTGAAAAGATTTTTTTATCATGACCTTGGTTATGGACTCATAGAGCCGCGACTGCTTGGCTATTTCAAGAAAGTGGAAAGGGGAGATGACCTCTCCCTGCTCGTCGATCAGACGGACCAAACATTCATATTTCTCTGTTTTTTTGCTGTGGTTATTGATGATCGGTTGGAAGTAGGGGATGACCTTGTCTCTTGCTATCGCCGTTTTGATCTTTTGTACCCATTCCATATTATTCTTGTAGGCTATCTCCTGGCGCATTCCGTCATGATAGATGATGTAGTCCTGATGTGAACTTTTTGCTTCACGCAGGGCGAGATCGGCATGGGCCATCGCTGACTCTTTTTCAAAGACGATCCCTCCGGTAATATTGGCAAAGAGCTCTATCTCTTCAGATGATCCACGATAGATAAAAGGTGCTTTGGAGATGATCTGGATCAATGAGATGATGATGATCTCAAAATACTCTTTTTCAATATGTTTGTTGTTCACGACAGCAAAACTGTCGGAAGGAAGCCGGTACAAGACCAGGTTCTCATGGGAGATATAGTTTCTGATCCTCTGTGCGACCTGCCGGATCACAAAGTCACCGATAAGATGGCCGTAAAAGTCATTGATGACTTTAAAAGAGTCAATGTCTAATATGGCTAAAGCTAACTCATCGTAAGTATCCAAGTCCTTGATAAGCTTGAGACGGTTTGGCAATTTTGTCAGAGGATCGATGTTGTAAAGATCTTCGATCTCTTTGGCATGTCTTTCTTCAATGGTGATATCCTGGGTGATGATAAGGTATTCATTCGAGTGTTCCAGAAGCTCTCCTCTTATCTTCAGGTGGATCTGCACTAGATCTTTATTTTGCATTATTATCTTCTGCTCTTCTGTCGAGGTCAACAGCTCCTTGATCCATTCCAAGAGCGAAAAGTCCTTTTGATGAGGACTAAGTACAAAGAGATCTTGAATCTCTTGATAGTGCAAGGCAAAATCACTCAGTGAGTTAAGACCGAAAAAGTCGAGAAAGTATTGGTTTGCAAAGGTGATTGTCTGCGAGTTTGTGATAAAGATCGGCGAGTGTATCCGGTTGACGATTGAGAGCGTCAGGTTTTTCTCTTTTTGAAGTTCGTTCTGGTTTTGACAATGTCTGTAAGTATCTATGATCTGTGTCTGGAGTTCAAGAGTCTCAGGTCGCAAAGAAAGACGTTTGACAATATTGGTACACGAAGGAAATGCTTCATCTTCATCACTAAAAAAAATAATAGGGATAGATGCTGTATTCGGCTTGCTAAGCAGAAGCCCACAGACTTCACTTCCGCGCATCTTATGCGCAAGATGCTCACTGAGTATGATCAGCTTGACCTTGTTCTCTGTGACAAATGAAAGGGCTTCTATTCCACTGTCTGTAAAGCTAAAATGGACATCAGAGGGAAGATCCAACCCTTTTGCCAGTTGCTTACTGTTCTCAAGGTCAGCATTTACATAAAGAATAAGAAATTCCAACATTGTCTCTACTTTTTGATAACGTATATAGAAAGTAACGTAATAAGTCTTATATGGTTATAAAAATAGAGTTCTAATGGGTGTAGGGGAATAGAAAGAGAGGGCCTTTCTATTCATATCAGTAGTTAAACGCGACTTTATAGGTCGGATCGTCTTCCTCGTAAGAGCAATAGGGTCCTGCATTTTTGAGTATTGCTTTACAATCTTTACTGAGGTGGCGAAGCAGGATATTGCGTCCGTTCTCTTCATACTTCTTAATCAGGGAGTCGATGGCTTCTACCCCAGAGATATCCATAACACGGGCATTTTTGAAGTCAATAACAACCTTTGGCGAGTCGTTTTGAGGATCAAAGATATCCATAAAGCTTTTTGTCGAACCAAAAAAGAGAGGACCGTCAAGCTCATACACTTTAGTGCCGTCTTCTTCCATGGTCTCTCTCGCATAGATACGGGCATGTTTCCATGCAAAGACAAGGGCAGAGATTATTGCACCTGAGATAACGGCAACGGCAAGATCGAAGATGATGGTGATGAGCGTTACCAATATAAGCACTGCAGCATCAGAGCGCGGCATATGTTTGATACGGCTGATACTTCCCCACTCAAAGGTCCCTATACTGACCATAAACATGATACCCACAAGAACAGCAAGAGGGATCATGTTGATGACATCGGTAAAGATCGCAACTAAAAGGATAAGCGAAACAGCTGCAACAAATGAGGAGAGACGGCCAAGACCGCCAGAAGTGTAGTTGATGATGGACTGGCCGATCATGACACAGCCGGCCATACCGCCGAAGAAACCACATGTTGTGTTTCCGATGCCCTGGGCAATACACTCTTTGTTTCCGCTGCCGCGTGTTCCGCTCATCTCATCCAGGACGGAGAGGGTAAGAAGTGACTCGATCAGACCGACGAGAGCGACAAGAACAGCGTAAGGAAGTACCAAGAAAAAGGCATCCCAGGAGAAGAGTACACCCGGCACGCCAAAGTCTGGAAGCTGACCCTTGAATTCGCTCAGGTTGGGCATATTTGAGAACTGTGGGATAGTATTAAGTGTCCCTATCGTGAGGGTGTCGATCTTAAAGAAATAGACAGTAAGACTGAGAAGGACAATGGCCAAAAGACCGCCGGGAACTGCCTTGGTAAGTTTAGGAAGAAAGTACATGATCAGCATCGTTATCAAGACGATGATGTACATATTGATATTTGAGCCTTCAAAAAACTTGAACTGGGCTGTTGCGATGACGATAGCCAGACCGTTGACAAAACCGTACATAGCCGGCTGTGGGACAAGACGGATAAACTTGCCCAGTTTCAAAAGGCCAACGGTGATCTGAATAAGACCAGCGATGATCGTAGCATAAAGAATATACTGGAGTATCCCTTCAGTCAGTTCGCCCCCGCTGACACCTGCCTCTGTCAGTTGTTCATTTGCTTTGATAGCCAAACCGACAAAAACGATAGCAACGGACCCTGTAGCACCTGAGATCATACCCGGTTTACCGCCGATGAGTGATGTGATGAGACCAAGGATAAAGGCAGTGTAAAGCCCGACAATAGGGCTGACGCCTGCAATAAATGAAAAAGCTATGGCTTCAGGGACTAATGCGACGGCAACGACCAGCCCAGAGAGAATATCGTTTTTGATATTGTCTGAAGCGTAATTTTTGAGGTTAAACAATCTTTATCCTTAGTGTATTTATCTGTAGTCTATGATTTTAGTGAAGCAAGCTGCTCGCTTACCTTTGTCATCTTCTCTTGAGCACTTGCCAGGTCTTCACGGTTTTTGGCAATGACATCTTCAGGCGCATTGGCGACAAAACGTTCATTACTTAGCATACCGCTTAGTTTCCCGACCTCTTTCTCAAGTTTTTCATGCTGTTTCTCAAGTCGGGAGATGATAGGTGTCAGATCGATAGACGCTGTTGGAATATAGACTTCGACATAATCACTGACATCGCTGATCGCATTGTCGACTTTGGCATCGACAAAAACGATCTTCTCGACTTTGCCAAGCTTCTCGATAAATGGCGAGATGAGTTCGGCGTCCATCTCTTTGTTCGGTTTGATATAGGCTGTCTCGATCTTTTGATTACCCAGGTCGACCAGTGCTTTTGCACGGCGGATAGCGACGATGGTATCCATGATCGCGTCAAACTCTTTTTCGATAGCTTCGTCGATAGTGTCTGCGTTCGGGTACGGCATGACCATGACCGATGTCCCTTCTTCAAGGGATGTCCCTGAGAGGCTGTGGTAAAGATACTCAGTGATAAACGGCATAAAAGGATGCAGTAGTTTCATCGACTCTTTAAAGATAGCTCCCAGTTCAGGGATGCTCTCTTTGCTCGACTTTGAAAGCTCAATACCCCAGTCACAAAACTCACCCCATAGATATCGGTATAGTACCGTTGCAGCATCATTGAACCGGTATTCGTCAAGATTACGGCGTGTCTCCATAATGGCGGTATTGAAACGGCTCAACATGTACTTCCCAAGCGGAGTAGTGATGGTCGTCTCATCAAGGTTTGTAAAGGTCTCAACGTTCATCTGTAAAAAGCGTGAAGCGTTATAGAGCTTGTTGGTAAAGTTTCGTGACTCTTCAAGCTTCTTGGCGCTTAACTTGATATCACGGCCCTGTGCGGCAAGGATAGCCAGTGTAAAACGCAGGGCATCTGCCGAGTGTTCTTCGACGACATCAAGAGGGTCAACGACATTACCGCGGGACTTACTCATCTTGTTCCCGTGTTCATCACGCACAAGTGCATGCATATAGATATGTTTGAACGGAAGTTCCCCTTTGAAGGTCTCTCCCATCATCATCATCCTGGCTACCCAGAAGAACAAGATGTCAAAACCGGTGATCAGCAGTGAGTTCGGATAGAAGTCTTTGATGTCGTCTTCCGTGAAAAGGGTATTTTTTCCTTCATCTCCATTTCCCCAGCCTAAGGTCGAAAATGGCCATAAAGCAGAAGAGAACCAGGTGTCAAGAACGTCCGGATCCTGTTTGAAAGACGTCGATGAACAGTGCGGGCAGGCCGTAGGTTCATCTTCAAGACTCGCCCACTCATGATCGCAGTCGTCACAATAAAAGACAGGGATCCTGTGTCCCCACCAAAGCTGGCGTGAGATACACCAGTCGCGAAGTTCACCCATCCAGGCATTATAAGAGTTGATCCAGTGCGAAGGAAAGAACTGCGCCTCGCCTGCATTGGTCTTGTCTATGGACTTTTTTGCGATCTCGTTACGTACAAACCATTGTCGTGAGATATACGGTTCAACGATGTTTTTACAACGGTAACAGTGTCCGACTTGGTGGACATGCTCTTCGATCTTTTCGATAAAGCCCTCTTCATCCAGACGTTTGACGATGACATCTCGGGCTTCAAGACGTTCAAGTCCTTCAAATTCGCCTGCAAAGTGGTTGAGAATACCTTTTTCATCAAAGACAGTGATAAATTCAAGGTTGTGACGTTTTCCGACTTCATAATCGTTTTGATCGTGTGCCGGGGTGACTTTTACCATACCTGTCCCAAACTCCATGTCTACATGTTCGTCGGTGATGATAGGGATCTCTTTATCTAGAAGAGGAAGCTTCAGTTTTTTGCCCACAAGCGCTTTATAGCGTTCATCATCCGGATGGACCATAACGGCAGTATCGCCGAAATAGGTCTCGGGACGTGTAGTCGCAACCGTGATCTGGCCGCTGCCGTCTGCAAACGGATAGTGCATATGGTAGAACTTACCGTTATGCTCTTCGTGCTCGACTTCGATATCAGACAGTGCACCGTCGTGCGTACACCAGTTGACCATGTAGTTACCGCGGAGGATAAGACCTTCGTTATAAAGGTGGACAAAGGACTCTTTAACGGATGACTTCAGTCCGTCATCCATAGTAAAACGCTCGCGTTTCCAGGCAGGAGATACCCCAAGACGGCGCATTTGATGGACCATCTCTCCGCCGCTTTGTTCTTTCCATTTCCATACACGTTCCAAAAAGGCTTCGCGGCCAAGTGCTTCTTTGGTCGTTCCCTCGGCCAAAAGCTGCTTTTCGACGACATTTTGTGTAGCAATACCCGCATGGTCGGTCCCCGGCTGCCAGAGTGTCTTATAGCCGTCCATACGTTTGTAGCGGACGATGATGTCTTGCAGTGTGAATGTCAAAGCGTGGCCGATATGCAAACGTCCTGTGACGTTTGGAGGCGGCATCATAATCGAAAAGTTCTTATTCTTTTTTTGAATGGATGCATTTCCATCTGTTTCAAAATAACCGCGTGTTTCCCAGGTCTGATAATATCTGTTTTCTATTTCTTTAGGATTATAGCTATTGCTCTCTTCAGCCATTGTGCTCTCTTTGTATACGGGCAAGATGGTAGCCCTTGATCGTGTAAGGTAGACAGACTGTTCAACAGACTGCTTTATATTTTCGCGATTATAGCTGAGAGGGGGTAAAAGATGGCTTATGCCTTAATGGAATGTATTTTGCTTATTCAGTGTAATAATTGCTATAAAAGGTTTGAAATGAAGTTTGAAGTTAAATCGGAAATATTGGGATTTGAGAATATAAAAGAAGTTGAGCTAAATGAGATCGATGAACTTTTTTCTACATTGCGCACGACTGATGACAGTGATATCTCTTTTACGCTGGTAAACCCTAACCGTCTTCGAGAATATGCTTTTGATGTTTCTACCAGTACAGAGACACTTTTGGATATCAAAGATGAAAAAGATCTGATGGTATTTAATATCGTGGTCATCCAAAGTCCGCTTGATGAGTCAAAAATAAATTTTCAAGCGCCTTTGATCTTCAATAAAGTTAATGGAACAGTCGCTCAAGAAGTCTTAGGCATCCAAAAATACCCTGCCTATGGTTTTGATGAGAGCTTGAAAACTTTTACAAAAGCCTAGCGCTTTATCTGCTTCTGAGCCAAGTAAGGGTAGTATTACAAAAAAACTTCAAGGCATTCTACAGAGGTAGAGGGTAGGGTACTACGATGTAGTTATCACCGGCTTTGAGTAAATAAAGAGACAACTACTTGCCTTTATCGCGTTTGAACGAAGAACAGCTTTCTGCTGCTACTGCACCTACAGGTCAAAACCTTATCATTGCTTCTGCCGGGACAGGAAAGACATCGACTATAGTCGGGCGTATCGGTCATCTGCTTAATAACGGTGTGAAGCCTGAAGAGATACTGCTTCTGACTTTTACGAATAAGGCCGCCGCAGAGATGGTCGAAAGACTGGCCGGCTACTTTTCCAAAGAGGTCGCACACAAGATCGAAGCGGGGACCTTTCATGCGGTCAGTTACCGGTGGCTGAAAAAATTTGATCGAAAGATCGTACTTAAACAGCCGGCCGAACTGAAGACACTTTTTAGAAGTGTTTACGATAAACGCTCCTTTCACCTTTTTAATGATGAGACCTCTCCGTATGCTGCTAATTACCTCTATGATCTCTACTCTTTATATCAAAATACCGAGATAAGCAGAGGATTTGATGTCTGGATCAAAGAGAAAAACGATGATCATAGTGCTTATGTTGAGATCTATGTAGATATCTGTGAAGAGTTTGAAGGTCTTAAGCGCGAATACGGATTTGTCAACTTCAACGATCTATTGCTATTGATGTGTGAAAAGGTCAAGACATTCAAGATGCCTTATAAAGAGGTCTTGGTGGATGAGTATCAGGATACAAATGCCCTGCAGGGTGCTGTCGTGGACGCGATGAACCCGCCATCTCTGTTTTGTGTCGGTGATTATGATCAAAGTATTTATGCCTTTAATGGGGCAGATATCTCGATCATCGGCTCCTACAGCAAAAAGTTTCCGGATGCGAAAGTATACACCTTGAGTAAAAACTACCGTTCTACCGTGCCTATTTTATCCTTGGCGAATAAGGTCATCGAATACAATGAACGGATCTATCCAAAAAAACTTGAGTTCACTCGCGAGGCGAAAGCCGTACCTCCGAAGCTGCTCATCTATAACGAGCTTTTTGAGCAGTATTCGGCAATCTCACAGATGATACGAAAGTCCTATACGCCTTCAGATGAGATCGCCGTTATCTTCAGAAACAATGCTTCTGCCGATGGCATTGAAGCCACACTACGTGAGATAGGCCTGCCGTGCAAGCGCAAGGGGGGAAAGAGCTTTTTCGATGCTAAAGAGGTTAAAGCAATATTGGATATCTATGTCCTTTTTGTCAACAGCACGGATATGATGGCTTTTATCCATATCTTTGAATATGCAAAAGGGGTTGGAAGTGCTACGGCAAAAGAGGTGTTTGTCGCACTGAACACATTGGGAAAGGGTTCGCTTTTTCAAGGACTCTTTCATCCTGATAAAAGTATACGTAACCCTTTTGAAAAACGTCAGCAAAACCATCAGCTTGGACTCTTTGACGATTTCATCGAATTAGGCTCGGTTGCGAAGTTCATGAGTCTTGGTTTTGAAGAGAATTTTCTCTCCAACCCTGTACTGAAGCATCCAAAGTTCACAAAAGAGAGTGGACAGTTTTTATATGATTTCTATATATTGAGCAAAGCATTGAAGCGTATAACACAACCTTCATCGATGATAGAAAAGATCAGGGCTTCCAAGTTCTACAACACGATTATCGATAACCTTGCGGCTAAACGGGGACAACTGAAGGATGGATCTACAGATGAGAAGCTCAAAGCTGAGGCTCTGGAGCGTATTAAGAGAAAAGGGGCGCTTCTTTATGACTTGGCAAAGCCTTATCAAGAGCATGAACGTTACATCAATGCGATGGTCCTGGGTTCACAAGACCTTACAAAAGGCGAGGGTGTTAATCTGCTGAGCGTACATGCGAGCAAAGGTCTGGAATATAAAGAGGTCTACGTGATCGATCTTATGGATG
>JBFEYG010000086.1:0-9636 GCA_041562275.1 Sulfurimonadaceae bacterium
AAGGGCAATATCGCCCGTGTATATCTCTATATCAACGCCCAGTATGGACTGAACCTCTCGTATGAAGAGCAGATGAAGTATCTCAAGTGGCACGCGCTTGACAAGGTGGACGAGAAAGAGTGCAAGATCTATAAACAGGTCTATAAGATACAAAAACGCAGAAATCCCTGGATAGAGTCAGGGTGCGATGCTCTGCTAAAGTAGGTCTTTTACTCCCGTCGGAACCCCTGGATGAGGTCATCCTGCGTTACATCCTTTAAGAGTGCTTCGAAGTCTTCGCAGGCATAGAGCTGAAGGTGTTCGCTCTTTAGACTCAACAGCTCTTTTGAAAAACCGCGTTTGGCAAAGAGCAGGATATAGTCGGGTCTAAAATCCACTTTTTCACATTTTTCCATAAGTCTATTGAGCTCTTTTTTGTTCATCTTGTGGTTTTTCCATTTGCATTCGCCAAGGATGAGTTTGCCTCTGCTTGTTGTCGCCATCAGGTCGATCTCGACATGCCTGTCCCAGTAGCTTCCGCTGTCTATGAGCTTGAGGTCAGCACACTTGAGCTTCATCATCTCGTTGCCCAACTCTTCAAAAGTATAGCCGACGAAGGATTGGTGATGCTGTTTAAAGTTCTCTATGACTTTTTCGTAGTCGCCTTCTTCGATGAAGCGGCGCATGGGAGAGATGAAGTAGAACCAAAAACGCAAAAAAGGTGAGGTGAAACGCATCTTGTGCGAGATGCGGTGTCGGGCGACTTCGCGTTTGAGCTTGTCGCCATTCTTGGGAGCAGGTTCTTCCCGTGAGTATTCGGCTTCAAGGACACCGGTATTTTGAAGATGCTTGAGACTCAGTCCGCCGGAAAGATTACTCAGGCCACTTTTATTAAAGGCTGAGAATATCCGTCTATCGCCTCGAGCAAGGGTCGTAAGAAGCCGCGCATACTGTTTTTCCTCAGTGGTGAGCTCGAGGATCTGGTTGTGCAAAATGCCGAAGTTGTCCAAGATCTCTGTGACGATGAGCTCCTCAAGCGGCGCATCGATATCGATCTGCCAGCCCAGCCCGCCAAAGACGGAGAAGTGCTCTATAAGCTTCTCGATGTCATGTATCCTGTGACGACAGTAGAAAGAACGGAACTGCTGTTTGATCATAGGGTCGGATTGTCTCTCATAATGCCATAGAGCCCCGCTGAAGTCTCTCGGCTAAGGTCTTCTTCCTTCACCGTCCAAAAGATCACCTTGTGTCTTTCGAGCAGACCCATTCGTATAACGGTCTTACGCAGCTTGACAGAAATATCAAAATAACTGACATAGGCATATCTGTTTTCGAACGCTTTGTCTTTTAGGGTGGAGACTTTGTCTATAAGCTTATGCAGTCTGATCTGCGGAACAAGTTCGTGCATGTATTCCAAGACATTGTCTTCAAAGCAGGAGACTTCGACCCACTCGCTAAGCTCTGCGATATATTCGGCGGTAAGTTCGCATAATCTCTTGTAAGTTGCAGGGTCGTATTTTATCTCCAGGATAAGCGTCGCTTTGGCATCACACAGACGAAGCAGTTCTTCCAGAGTAGGGATACGTTCACCCCTGCCGGCATCCAAGCGCTTTAGTTCAGCCAGTGTACGTTCCTGTGGAGTGCCTTCGGCTTTGGTGATCTGCTTAAGTTCATTATCATGAAAGAGGATGACTGCTTCGTCACGGCTCAGCTGCAGGTCGGTCTCTATGCCATCCGCACCCGCTTCGAGTGCTTTGGTGAAGGCAAGCAGGGTGTTCTCGGGGTAGTCTGAACTGAAACCTCTATGGGCGATTATCTTCATGTACTTTATCTTTTGGGTTTGGTTATAATCATTATACAGGAGATAGGATGCAAACTCAATATGATGCGGTGATTATCGGTGCAGGCATTAACGGTGTGGCGATAGCAAAGGCCCTGGCTGGATCAGGGCAGAAGGTGTTAGTGATAGAGAAAAATCGCATTGCATCAGGGGCATCGTCGAACTCTTCTCGACTCATACACGGGGGACTTCGCTACCTTGAGACCTATGAGTTCTCGCTTGTGCGAGAGGCCCTTCATGATCAGAAATATCTTTTGGACAGCTATCCCGACCTGGTCAGACTCCGCCCTTTTTATCTTCCCATCTACGTAAACTCCAAGCGTCCGGCATGGATGATAGGTCTTGGTCTGTGGCTCTACTCCTTTTTTGCATGGCATGGAAAGAAGGCTTCAAAGATTCCGAAAGAGGAATTTCTAGGCACATTCAAGTCCATCAAAGCAGATGGGCTGAAGGCCGTCTACCGATACTATGATGGCAAGACGGATGATGATGCACTTACCCATAAGATAGCTGAAGAAGCAGTGCAAAATGGCGCAGAGATCCTGGAAAAAACAGAGTTGAGGAGCGTAACGGTCGCAGATGAGGTCATCAGTATAGCGACAAGTGAAGGTGAATTGCAGACGAACCTGCTCGTCAATGCGACGGGGGCATGGGTGGACGAAGTCAATGCCAAGTTTGGTTTCCCGTCTTCTTATACCATAGAGAAGCTCAGCGGTATCCATCTTGTCATCGACAGGGTCCTTGTTCCCGAACCGCTCATCTTGGAGACATCTACAAAGCGCATCTTCTTCATCATCCCCGAGGCCGACTCGACCATCATCGGGACGACGGAACGGAGCGAAACAGCTAAGATAGACGAGATAAAGGTCAATAATGAGGATATAGAGTATCTTCTAAGCGAGAGCAATAATTATCTCAGGACAGCTCTTAAACGCAGTGATATCAAAGAGGTCTACATCGGTACTCGGCCTCTCATAAAAAGTGCCAAAGACCCCTCTCAGATGTCACGAGAGTACAAGCTTGACCTGCATAAGATGGGAAAGAACAGAGTGATGCATCTTTACGGAGGAAAACTCACGACATTTCCTTCTTTGGCAAAGCGGGCGGTGAAGCTCCTGATGGGGTAAAAAGTGGAAGAGTTTTTTTAAATAGATCTTCTCATCCGAAACTATAACCTCAGTTATGCTACAATCTTTGCCTAGTAATGAATAAAGCAGAGAATTATGATATCCAAGAATTTTTTCTATAGCGGTTTTGAATTTGAAGAAGATGAGATGCTTCAGAAGTTCAAATTTAAGATGCTTAACTCTGTTTTACTCATCGTTGCTTTTTTCAGTGTGCTTTTTGGTCTGATGAGTGACCTGGGTGTCAATGAGATTGGGTCTCTTCACGCAAAAGTCGATTATGTCTACAGTTCTGTCGCAGTTTTACTGATGATCGTTTTGCGTGTTTCCAAAGATAACTATACTATTGCCTCGCATGCACTTCTGGCAGCATCTACGCTGACTTTTTTTTCTGCACTTATCAATGTTCCCCAGGACGAGTTTAGGATCATCTGGTTTTATCTGATGATCTTTCTGGCATATATGCTCAATGGAAGCAAGAGCGGTGTTATGTACACAGCAGTCTCTGTAGCCATTATCTTGGGCTCACATTTTTTCTTTGATCTGCAACTTTCTCAAATCGCGATAAATTCAGCTGTCTTGGGTCTGGTAATCGGAAGTTTTTTGTCGTATTTTTATACGAAAAAGATCAGTGATTACGAAAAAACATTGCATGAAAAAAATGAGGCCTTAGAATTACTCGCCTCTACCGACGGTCTCACAGGGATAATGAACAAACGTATCTTTGATGAAGTTTCCCAGCACTATTTTGACACGGTACAAAGAGACGGCATTGAATTGAGTCTTTTGATGCTTGACCTTGATAACTTTAAGGTGGTCAATGATACCTATGGTCATCAGGTCGGGGATCTGATACTGATACAATTTGCAGAAACTATTAAACCCCTTCTGCGAAAAAGCGATGTCTTTGCTCGAATAGGCGGGGAAGAGTTTGCGGTGCTTTTGTTCAAGACAGAGATATCAGGAGCTGTAGTACTGGCTGAGAAGATACATGAAGCGGTCAATAAAATCTCGGTGGAATGTCTAGAAAACGATATCTCTGTGACGACAAGTGTCGGTATTTCCTATTATAAAAAGACAGACTCAAGTGTTGAAGAGATAATTGCTCGCGCTGACAGTGCTCTTTATAGCGCCAAAGAGAACGGCCGTGATCAGACCTGTACAGTTGACTAGGGTGATGATACAGACTCTATTTTAGATAGATCCCATTCTCTTTGACTTCGATCTTTTCTGCATCAACAAGGGCCGTCAAGGTACGTTTGTAGGCTTTCTTGCTCAGGCCGAAGATGTTCTTGATGTCTTCGGGATCGCTTTTGTAGTTGTAAGGAAGCTTTCCCTTGTTCTCTTCAAGCATCTTTAGGATCTTTGCTTCGCCAGCATCTGAACTCTTATCGCCGATGCGTCTCAGCGATAGGTCAAGCTTCCCGTCAGGACGTCCGACTTTGACATAGGCGCTTCGCGTCTCACCTATTGTGATATCCTCAAAGATCTCGTTGTGATAGATCATGCCTTCATACATGTTATTGACGATACATTTGTAACCCATAGGGGTCTTTGCCATGACAAGGATAGAGACCTCGTTGTTCGGCTTCAAGGTTTTTTTGTGAAAGCGCAGGTGCTGAGTCAATCGTTCTGAACCGATAAGTCTGTGGGTCTTCTCGTCATAGTTGACATAGAGTATGCGTTTTTCACCGACTTTGAAGTCGCTCTTCTGATGGGTCTTGGGGACAAACAGGTCTTTTTGAAGTCCCCAGTCCACAAAAGCACCAAAGTTGGTGACATCAACGACTTTGAAAAAACCGTACTCATTGATCATAGCGATCGGTTTTTCTGTGGTCGCGACGATTCGGTCTTCGGAGTCATTGTAGACAAAGACCTTTATCTCATCATCGACCTTCATCTCTTTGGTGACATATTGGTTGGGAAGCAGTACATCTTTTCCGTCATCGGCCATCAAAAAGATACCGGGATCAGTCATGCGGTCAACGCGGAGGGTATTTGTGCTGCCTAGCACTAAGTGTTCATTTATCATAATTTCATTCTATCCAAAGGTGGTGCGGCTTAGCCTGAAACTTTTTTACTTTCGTAAAAATCGCCACGGCTCGTTATCATGCGCAATTATAGCGTAGATACAGTGAAGAAAAGCTTCATACAAAGTGGCGCTTAGTGAAGGGTCATACTTCACGTTTTCCGTAGATCAGAACGGGCCCGAACTTCCATCCCCAGAAGATAAACAGCACAAGCCAGAGGGTCAAGGAAAGATCAAATATCCAGAGCATAGGAATGTCTAATCCGAAGATCATGGAGTAAAGCAGACGTGCTACTACAACGATCTGTGTAAGATAAAAGATCTTTAGCGTCAGGCTGTCGGCATGCGGAGGCTGACCGGAGTGGCCAAGGGTGACGCGTGTCCCGAAACCGATGATGATGGTCGTCAGGAATCCGAGTCCGAGAAGGTGTTTGTCTACAAACATAAAACCTGTTTGCATGAAGATCTCAAGGAATTGAAAGAGTGCCCCGATGATCAAAGCGGCAGGCATCCAGTAGAGTGCGATATGCAGGATCTTCAAAATGTTGGGTGCCTGAGAAAAGGAGAGTTTCCAGCGCAGGACTTCGATGAGGATATAGACACCAAGCAGCAAAGAGATACCGGCTTCGATGATGGGAAAGTCCAGGATATTACTGAAGCTTTTAAAGATCAAGGAGGCAAAGACGATCCCTACGAACTGAGGATGGGTAGTCTCGGTCGTATGGGAGAAAAAAGGTACCATGCGCTGTGCGACAGAGAAGGTCATGAAGATCAGATAGAGGTTAAAGGCAAAGGTCACGGCGAAGTGCTGCCAGTTCATAACGGTCTCGATGATCCAGATCGCATGGGCGGAAGTACCAAGGTACAGAGATATGAGTATCCAAAACGGATCGTCTGTGATCTCTGCCTGCGCTGAAGTAAAGACGCGCTGCATCATATACAAAAATACGACTTGTCCGAGAAGTAGCATCCCCATGCCTGAAAGCATCAGGATCTCAGAAGTGAAAAGACCGACTGTCACCATCAGCGAACCGAGCTGATAAAGGAAAAATGTACGGATATAGTAAGGTTTCTTGACAGGTTCGCTTTGGCAAAAACGCGAAAAAGTCGTATACAAAAAACCGATGAAGAACTGAGTGAATACAATAAATATAAGCGAATAGGCATGAAAGGAAGACGGTGAGATGATGGTGCTGATCTCCCCTTTCATCATCATCTTGTAGGAGACCATAAAGATTACCATCGCAACAATTGCCCAAATGATCCCCGCAA
The DNA here is from genome assembly GCA_041562275.1 of Sulfurimonadaceae bacterium. Classification (GTDB taxonomy): domain Bacteria; phylum Campylobacterota; class Campylobacteria; order Campylobacterales; family Sulfurimonadaceae. The sequence goes on from JBFEYG010000086.1 coordinate 6,245, forward strand.
GAAAAAAAGGCTGATGAGGCTGAGATAAGAAGTAGTTCTCTGTATGAAGCTGATCAGGTCTGTCTGTTGAAAATTTTTGCATTGTCACCTCCTTTTTGTGAATCATATAGTAGGGCGCATAAAAATAGCTTAAGCGAAGTCAATATCTGCATCTAGGTCAGGACGACTCTGTTTTTACCCTCTTCTTTTGCAGTTGTCACGGCTGTGTCAAGGCGTTTAATAAGTGAAGCCTCTGTGTCGCCTTTTCGCAGTTGAGTCACTCCAAAACTACAGGTTAGATGCGCGGTCACGACAAAGGTCTTTTCCGCAATGAGCGCTCTTAGCTTGTTGGCCAGTTCTTCGGCCTGATGCAGATCCGTTTTACTTAATACGATGATGAACTCTTGTCCTGCCCATCGTGCAACAAGGTCAGATGAGCGGGTGTGTTGTTTCAAAAGAACACTCAGTTCGATCAAGATCTCGTCTCCTGTCGCCTGTCCAAGCTGGTCATTGAGCCGTTTGAAGTTGTCAATATCCAGATGGATCAAGCTCAGAGGAATCTCGTATCGCAATGAGGTCTGCATAGAAGTCTGCATGACCAGATGCAGCTGGTTTCGGTTCGCTATTTGTGTGAGCGGATCTGTTGTCGCAAGCGATTGAAGGGTGTGCGATACTTTTTGATAGGCTCTGTAGTACATAACAGCCAAGAATGAGAAAGCGAGGGTGATAAAAGCAGCGATAAGAAGCTGAATCTCATAGTCCCTGTTGATGTTCTTTAAGATGCGGTCTTCTTGATACGCGATGTAATAAGCGATCTGTTTGTTCTCTATGTTGGAGATCGGCGTAAAGCTGACGGTAAAGTCTTTGTCCTTGATACTGGTATGCAGTAAGAAAGGCTGTCCCCTGTCAAGCTGTATGGCTGCTTGTGCAGATATGTTGTCATTGATGGTGCGCAGTTCGTCCTGAGAAAAATTGACAGGAGGAAGGGTGTTGATAGTCTGCTTGTCCAGGAGGTATCGTGAAGAGAGGATGGTTGGAAGATAGTTGTTCGCTTCTTTTTCCCATACTTTTGCATTGATCACCTCCTTTTTCAGTAAAAAAGCATAATAGGCAGGGAAGAGACGCATGGCTTCTTCTTTGATCGCGTTAAATGAATGCGATATCTCAACGGTTCCGATCAGCTTCTTGTTGGAAGTAATCGGAAAGACATGCCTGAAACCGCTGAAACCTCTCCCGCCTTCAAACACCGATACAGCTTGTTGTGTCCTGTTCACCTTGTCAATGGAAGGCCGGATACCTACCAGTCTGTCTCCAAACTTCTCAGGATAGTGAAAACGTAAAAAACTGATGTTGCCCTGCAGGTGAAAGTGTAGTTGTGAGATGTTGTGTTGTTGCAGGTTTCTGTACAGAGGTGTAAGCTCCTTGTACAGCTCTTCACGCAAGGTGGTTTTTTCTTTTTCATCATAACTGCTGTTGGCTTTTTTGATGATGGAGATGATGTTTTCCTGGTTGATCATATTGTCATAGACACTTTGTGCGACCATCGCAAAAGCCATATTGAGTGTTCGAAGTTGAGCCTCTTCCTGGGCGATCTTATCGTTGAAATACACGTTCGTTTTATACGTTTTTTGCTGGGTGTTAAAGAGATAGGCCGGCAGGTACAATACAGAGAATACAAGAGAGATAAAAATTATATTATAGACAAACTTAAGTGACTTCATCAGAGGCTCCAAAATGTGGTTATTAAGTATAGCATAGCTTGAGCAAGCTTGCAACCATTTTATACGGATGTTGTTGAAGATTGTCAAGTCTGACAAGCTTCAAGCAGAGACTAAATAAAGACATTAAACCCGATGCGTTCTGCCAGGCTTTGCCCATCCATCGTCAGTTCGATCTCTTTATCCTTATTGACACAAAGAAGTCTGCGTTTTGCCATCGCGGAGATGACCTGTTTGAACTCTTTGGTGCTCAGCCCTGAGAGTGCGTAGAGGTTTTGTGCTTTGATGATATCGGTCTTTGCCAAAGCATAGAAGATACTGAGTGCTTTGTGGTGTTCAAAAGCAGCGCCGTATTGACTTAAGATACCTAAGATCTTTATACTGCGCAGGATATCGCTCTCATCCAAGTCGTATTGTCCCATCTCAAACTCGGCCTTTATCTCATCGACAAGATGCTCTTCCAAGGAACGCGCATCAAGTGTTTGTGCAGAAGGGGCCGCAGGTCGTACGGCATCAAGTTTGGCCTGGAGTTCTTCTTGGTAAGTCATACTATTATTATAGCAAAGCAGGATGAAGAAAAGAGTGCAGATGGGTGAAAGAGTCTTTTGGCTTGCAAGTGTTATAATCTCACAATAACAAAGAGCGGAGAAGGCAATGGATTTTTTGGTTCTTCAAATGTATGTCGCGATCATCGGACTTCTTTTGGGTGTCCTGATCGCAGTGTACAGACGAAGTTCGGGGTCTGATGACTGAGTTTTGTCTCCCGCCATTACAGAAAGGTCTCTATGAAGACAATGAGTATCAAAGCCTATGCGGTCGCAAACAAGATCAGTATCTACAATGTCGTGAAACAGACGAAAGACGGGACGCTGAAGAGTGAGATCAAAAAGATCGACGGGAAAGACGAGGTCTTTATTCTTGTGGACGAAGCTCAGACAATAGAAGAGGTCATCTCGTCTTCCGCACAGACAGAGAGTATAGACGACTACAAAAAAGCCTATGTCAAGCTCAAGATCAAGTATGATCAGCTTCAGCAAAAATATGACAGGCTTCAAGAAATAATTTCATCCGAAAAGGACCTGTAAAGATGAGTGAAAAGACGTTTATAAAAGGCAAAGACAGGGACCTTGAGTCTACGATAGCGACGATGCACAGCAAGCTTGAAGCATTGGGAATAGATGTCGAAGAAGCCTCTTGGCTGAACCCGGTTCCTCATGTGCATTCGGTGCATGTACGCGACCGTGAATGCTCTTTGATGTTCACCAACGGCAAGGGGGCAAGCAGCAAAGCCTGTCTGGCAAGTGCTTTGGGTGAGTACTTTGAGCGTTTGAGCTGTAATTATTTCTTTGCCGATTATTATCTCGGCGAAGAGATCTCTAAGGGCGAGTTTGTCCATTATCCTAATGAGAAATGGTTTGACAGTAAGCATGAGGAGATGCCGGCGGGGCTTTTGGATGAGGAGCTTTGGGATTATTATGATCCGGAGTGTGAGCTGCAGCCGTCGAATATCTTTGATACCAACTCGGGTGCAGGGGAGAGAGGGATTTGTGCACGTCCGTACAAACGCCAAAGGGACGGAAGGACGATCTGGTTTCCCGTGAACATCATCGCCAATATTTATGTCAGCAACGGCATGGCGGCGGGGAACACTCGTGATGAAGCGAGAGTGCAGGCGCTCTCCGAGATATATGAGCG
>JBFEYG010000087.1:0-9618 GCA_041562275.1 Sulfurimonadaceae bacterium
CCAGCACCATTTCAAATATGTCCAGTCGCCATACAACATCGTCAAGACACAGGCGTATAACTATACAAACCAGCAGGGTCCCGACGGGAAGTATTACACGCTGATGCAGATGATCCACGGCTATAACCTCAAGATGGTCGCTTCATCCTCATTACTTCAGATGAACCTTTTTAAAGGGAGGTTCGATGAGAACATCTCCAAGGCACTGGGTACCTCGGAGCTGACGGATATCGCCTCCGCCCTGCAGTTTGCCCGTATGGGAAATGTAGTGAGTGCACTCTTCGGGGCGGTCGATCCTGCCCATGTCGAAGACAATCTTTTGCTTGCGTATGTCCCCAATGCAAGCCAGGAAGGGATGGACCGGATCTACGGGATAAAAGATGCTGTATGACGTCATTGTCGTCGGCTCGGGGATATCCGGACTTTTTTCCGCTTTGTATGCAAAAAGAGCTGGCTTTAATGTCGCTATCTTAAGCAAGTCCAATCCTTTTCGTTCCAACTCGGCTGTTGCATCGGGCGGTATCAATGCGGTGATCAACCTGAAGTCCTATGACTCCATACAGGGGCATATCGATGACACCATCGAAGGTTCCGACGGTCTTTCCCATGAATACAATGTGAGAAAGATGTGTGAGGAAGCGCCTGATATCATAAACGAGCTGCGGCAGATGGGTGTAGGTTTTGATGAGGACAGTGCGGGAAATATCCAGCAGCGTCCCTTCGGCGGGACGAAAGCCGAACGGACCTGCTATATCGCCGACAGGACAGGGGCATCTATCGTGCAGACACTTCTTATGCAGTGCCGCAATGAGGGTGTGCATATCCTGGCCAATCACAAGTTCTTGAACATCACTCAGTACAAAGGAAGACTCTCCGGTGTCACGGTACTGCGCCGACAGAACTCCCAGGTCATCGCCTTTGCCTGTAAGTCCCTTATCCTCGCAGGAGGAGGGTTCGCCGGTATTTTCAGAGGACACAGTACCAACTCCCAGGAGAGCTCAGGCGATGTGATCGCTGCGGCATTGCGGGCGAAGATGCGTCTGAGCAATATGGAGTTTGTGCAGTTTCATCCGACGACTCTGGTGCATAACGGTGCCCTTATCAGTGAGGCGGCACGAGGGGAAGGTGCCTATCTTGTAGATGAGAACGGTACTCGGTTTACGGATGAACTGCTGACGCGTGACAAGCTCTCGCGAGCCATCTTGGAACATATGAAAAAAGGGCACAAGGTCTATCTTGACCTGCGTCATCTGGGTGAAGCGTTCATCGACAAGAAGCTCCCTTCCACACGAAAGACAGCGCTGAGTGCTGCCGGTGTGGATGTCACCAAAGAACTGTTGCAGATCGAACCTTCGGCGCATTACACCATAGGCGGGATCTGGACACGCGAGGATACCTCTACGGATATGCCCGGTGTCTTTGCCTGCGGCGAATGCGCCGTCACCGGAGTGCACGGAGCAAACCGTCTTGGGGGGAACTCTCTGCTTGAAGGCGCCTATTTTGGACGTCTTGCGGGCAGGGAAGCGGCACGAACAGCTGCGAAAAGAGAGTTTCAGCCCATCGATTACGCCTATGTGGAAAAAGAGTGGCGGCGTGTGGAGATGATCCTTGAGGGCGAGAGCAAGTTCAATATCAATGCCCTGCGTAAGAACCTCGGCGAGAGCCTGTTTAAGAATGCCGGTGTCTTTAGAAACAGAAGTTCGCTTTCTGAAGCCTTGGATTACATACACTATCTTATGGGACTGCAATACGGGCTGCATTGTGTGAACAAAGAGCTGAACAACAATGTCGAACTCGCTTCCATCATCGAGTTTAAAAACGCATTGCTGATCGCAGAGGCGATGTGTATCTCTGCGCTGGCACGCAATGAGAGCAGGGGTGTGCACTACCGAGAAGATTATCCGGATAAGTGCAACGGGTATTTCAATGCGGCTTCCAGCGTACGGCAATTGGGACCTGAACTATTGGAAGTGAGTTTTTCCAATGCCATCGGCAACAATGTCTGGTACAAGATCAAGAAGATGCTTCACCTTGGATAAGCGTCCAAGTCAACTTAAAACAAAGGAAAAATAATGGCAAAAGTAATGTTACGTCTAAATGATGAGGGAAAGACACTCTTTTATATCGCAAAACGGGATATGGAAGAGATCATCGTGGACCTGGAATATGACAGTGATGAGAAATGGGGAGGGAATGTAAATCTTACCAATGGTGATGTGTGGTTTATAGAGCCTCAGAAAAAGACCCTGCCTGACGAAGTCGTCGCCAAGATAGTCTCACGCGGAGACGACTAGAAAGTACCGGTATATCGAAGATGACTTCGATATACTAGAGACCGTAAAACAAAGCAATTGCTGGCTTTGAATAATAAAACATCTGCATAATCACTCCTTCTTAAGATTTGCCTTGGCTATTGCAAGTTTTGAGCCAGACGATCTTTACAGATCAATCTCATACTTTCGTATCTTATAACCGATCTGACGTGCACTCATCCCCAGTTGGGCAGCTGCTTTTGTCTGTATGCCTCTGTTATCGATGAGGGCCTGGATGATAGACTCTTTTTCCATCTCCTGCAGGCTTGATTTGGTCAGCATCGGTGTGCCAGTATGCGTCACGTTCTCACTGTGTTCATGGACGACAGGAACAGGTTCCTCTTCTTGTACATACATCTTCTGATAGTTAAAAGGCAGGACATGGTTGAGCATCTCCGGGAGGATCTCTCCGTCGGGACAGATCAGGACAATACGTTCCATCGTATTTTGGAGTTCGCGTATGTTTCCCGGCCATGGGTAGTCAAGCAGTGTCTCCAAAGCCGCTTTAGAGAAGTGCATCTTCTTTCTGTGCTCTTTCATGAACTTCTGAAGATAGTGCTCGACAAGCAGTTTTACATCTTCAAAACGTTCCCGAAGCGGCGGCAGGAAGACGGGGATGACGTTCAGACGGTAGTAGAGGTCCTCTCTGAACTCTCCGTCTTTGACCATCTTCTCCAGATTTCGGTTCGTTGCCGCGACCAGCCTGACATTGGTCGTGACCGTCTTGGAACCCCCGACACGCTCAAAGGCCTGTTCTTGAAGGATACGCAGCAGTTTGACCTGAAGGGAGGGTGTGATGTCGCCGATCTCATCGAGGAAGAGGGTCCCTCCGTCAGCAAGCTCAAAACGTCCCTTTCTCATCTCTTTGGCATCGGTAAAGGCGCCTTTTTCATGTCCGAACAGTTCGCTTTCCAGAAGTGTCTCGCTGATGGCGGCACAATTGAGTTTGATGAAAGGACCGTTCTTACGGTTAGAGAGGTTGTGTACAGCAGTGGCAATAAGCTCTTTCCCCGTACCGGTCTCTCCGCGTACCAGGATCGTCGCATCCGAAGGGGAGACGGTCTCAAGCATGTTGAATATCTGCCGCATCTTCGTACTGTTACCGATGATACTCTCAAACTTATACTCGCTCAGCGACTGCTCTTTATAATAGGTCTTCAGCTCCGTCAGCTCTTCTTTCTCTTTGGTGAACTTCTGCTGTCTCGCTAAGGTCCCGCCAAAAAGGGAACCGACGATGGTCAGCATACGCACGATATCGTCAAAGTTCAAGACAGAGTCTTTTCCAATATTGGCCGATATCACTCCGATGACACCGTCATCTTGCAAGATAGGCACAGCCACATAGGAAATCGACCGTGCATTGACCACACCCATCTTGTTCAGATAGTTTATATTGTTATGGATGTTCTCGATGACGACCGGTTCGGCACTTTGCGCGGCAAGGCCTGTCGCGCCTTCTCCGAGTTTGTACGTCGCCATGCGGCGCTGCTGGGGAGTCAGGTCTATAGAGGCATTCAGCTCCAGAGCAGACCCATCCTCGTTTAACATGAACAGGGTACAGCGCTCCAGATAGGAGTTGCGCTTTAAAAGCCGCATACCCTGTTCTATGGTGTCAATGACCTCTGCGGTACTGGCCAGCATAACGGCGATCTCATAAAGCAGGGTTATCTCATGATAGGCAAAGGTCAGGGCACAGGTCTTACACTCTTCGTTGTCGGGAATATTTAATGTTTCATACATGATAAAATCCTATAAATAGATATTATATACAAGATAATGACAAAAAGTAGCTACTTTTTTGTATAAAAAATAATCAAAAACACACTTTGTATGAGAATAGAAAATGCATTGATATAAGAAAATCATAGATGAGGTAGATTATGCAAATCACAGTACACGGAACCCCTACAGAACTATTAGGCAAAGAGCTTAAGGTCGGCGGCGAAGCACCGGCAGCAAGGATAACAAAACTTGACGGAAGCAAGAACGTCATCGGCATGATCGCTCCTAACGCTCAGCTTTTGATAGCTATACCTTCATTGAAGACGGAAGTCTGTTCGTTAGGCGCTAAAAAATTCAATGATCTTATTGCCCAGTACAAGAAGCTTTCGACAATCATGGTCACGACAGATGACATAGAGTTTGTGAAGGAGTTCGCTGAAAAAGAAGGTATCGACAATGCCGAGATAGTCGTCGATGTTGATAGAAATTTTGCAAAAAAGTATGGCCTTTTGATCTCAGAAGGAAAGCTGAAAGACAAATTGGCGAGAGCTGTTTTTGTTGTTGACAGAGAAGGCGTTCTCTCTTACAAAGAAGTCGTTGGCGAAGTCGTTGACGAAGTTGATTATGAAAGCTGTCTGGCAGCAGTCGAAGAGGCTTCCAAAATAGTAAAAGACGGTGGACACTCTCACGAACATTGGATGGGTGTCTAAAAGCATTTAGAAGGAGTTGAAGATGGCTGAGCAATACATTGAATGGTTGAAAGCACACGGTTTTGATGTCAATAATCTGGAGTCCAGGGGGTTCAACGGAAATACTCCCTTGCTGCAAGCCGCACTTGAAGGCAATGTTATCATGGTGAAGCGTTTTCTTGATGCGAAGGTGGATTTATATGCCGTGAACGATGATTTTAACGGTGTCTTGTTCAATGCCTGCTATGCGGACAGTCCTGAAATAATAGAGATGCTTATCAAAGTCGGTGCTGACGTGAATGACATCAATGAAGAAGGAACGACGGCACTGATGTATGCTGCTTCTGCCGGAAGAGAGAAGTGTGTCAAAGCACTTTTGAGTTTTGGCGGTGACAATGAGATGGAAAATGAAGACGGTTACCGGGCCGTTGATCTATCTGCCAATAGAGAGGTCCTCAAACTTCTGCGTTATGCTTGACCTGTACGAAAACACATCTCTTAGCAGAAAAAAGGTCGCGCTTAAGACAGGTTTTTTGGACTGGAACATGCAGCCCTCTCTCTTCAAGCAGTATCCTTCGTCACTCTTTTCCTACTCTCTCTCCGGTACACCCGAACTCAGGCTCCTGTACCTGGCACGCTGTGTCACTTCAGAACACCGCATCGGAGGGAAGCCTTATAAACGTTTAAGCACACCTTCTGCAGGCAATCTTCACCCTTTGGAAATCTATGTGCAGATACGGGGTATTAAAGGGATATTAAGCGGGATCTATCATCTTAACAGCGACAGGGACGAACTGGTCTTGATACGCGATATCGAAGCGGAGGGTATAGAAGAGAGTGTGGGCTTGAATGAACGCTTCAAAGGCATGATCATTATGGTGAGTGCTGTCCCTTTCCGTTCGATCTGGAAGTACCAGGAACGGGCCATTCGGTATTGTTACCTTGACCTTGGCCATCAACTCGCTGCTTTAGAGGCAGCAGGTGTAAATGAGAACAAGACAATGACATTTTTGTCGGACTTTGACACAGTTAGTCTGTCCAGGTTGATGGGTATGCAGGAGCAAGAACAGATACTCAGTGTCATCCTCTGCGGCGAGAAGGGCGTTAAACAGGCAAAAAGCATGGAATCAGAACTGATGCAGGTACAGCCTACGGACTATTTTGAAAGGCATGCCGTTCAAGAGGAGGTCTTTAAGCGGCATCAGGGCTTTGAACCTCCTCTCCTGGAAACGGGTCTTCAATCCATAGCGGAGCTTGAGAAGGTCATACTCTCACGCCGGTCTGCACGGGAGTTTATGCTTGAAAGTATCAAAAAAGAGCCTCTAGAACAGATTATGCATCTTCTCTTACAGCTTCCTCAATCGATATCATGCCATATTGTTCTCATGAGGGGCGAAGCATACAGACCTGGTCTATATCAGGGTTCATGTTTGAAGCGTGAAGGCGTGTTTTTAAGTGAGATTGTTGACCTGCTGGTTCACCAACAATTTATCTTTAATGCATCTGTTGTTTTGGTATTCAGCTCGGATGATTTCGGTGCAAAGATACTGACACAAACTGCCTATTTCGTACATACCCTTAATCTGTTCATTCACGCAATGGGTCTTGGTATGAGCGGGGTCGGTGCTTTTTATGACAAAGAACTGCAGGATTTTCTGCAAACACGGGAGAAGATCTTGTACACCGCAGCCATAGGGTCTGTTTAATACTTATATGACTCTAGCGGGAGTAAATACCAAATGCCATGAACTTCATGTGCTTAAAACGGCTCTATTGGCTCAGCCTGCAAGGCAAAAGTATGCAGGCGCTACGAGTAGCTCAAAAAACTTTTAACGAAGCAGGCTGAGCCAAGAGAGTCGCCCTATGGGTAAAGGATAAGCCCTCATCTGCGGCGTTGCCTCTTTTCGGATTAGCCAACTAGTCCTTCAAAGAGTCGTCTTGCAGCTAAGGGCTTATCTTTTATTTTAAGTACATGAAGTTCGTGGCATTTGGTATTCAATCAATGTTAAAAGAGAAAAAGATGATAAGAAGCAATCAGGAAGAAGCCGACAGCATACTCAATATCTTCCGTTTTTATAAAAGAGACGGGGAACTTTACCTTAACGAGGATACGCATACACTGAACGAACTGTTTGATGCCGTCGTCATGGCGATCAATACGGCAGGCCCTTTAAAGACACAGCTCCCTTATGTTGAGTTTGTCCTGCCGAGCAAGCGTATAGATGAAGGTGATGAGGGTTGGATAGGGCACTTTGAAGATCTGGACAACAGGCGCTTTTTCCTCAGTGACGTGTATGATTTTCTCAGTCTGTTCTACTCCAAGCGCAGACGCGAAGTCAACGGGTGATACCAAAAAAGTGAGATGACTTAATGCAACGACAAAGGATCTGATATGGTGAGCATATTTCTTAAAGATGACAATATCAAAGTCAAGGTCCCAGCAGGTACGACGATGAAAGAGGTGGCACTCAAAGTCGGTGCTTCTACGGAGTTCGGCTGTCGTGTAGGGGACTGTACCACCTGCGTTGTGCATGTAAAATCGGGAATGTGCCTTCTGACGGACAAGAACGATAAAGAGATCAGAGCCCTTGAGATGATCAAAGATGATATCAGCGAATTGCGTCTGATGTGTCAGTGCAGCGTAAAATGCAAGGAGGGCGAGATCGTGATCTCGTACAAGCTTTGATGTTGGGTGCGGTCGCTGCTCTTTCGCAGAGTGTTCATTTTATAGGTGCCTTTGATCCCAAGATACGTACCTTTGACATCATCATGAAAACGGCTAACGGGAGTTCTTACAATGCCTATCTCGTGCGCGGCAGCGAAGGTGTCTGTGTCATGGATACGGTCAAGAAAGAGTTCTCGGAGCCTTTTTTTAAGCGCCTTGAACTTCTGTGCGATTATGAAGAGATAAAATACATCGTACTGCACCACCTTGAACCTGACCACTCGGGTGCTTTGGAAGAGCTGATGCTACGCGCACCGCAGGCAAAGCTCATCATATCGGGACGGGCGGTCATGATGCTCAAGGGCATCATCAAGACGGACGTACCATTTGAGATCGCCAACACCGGAAAGATCATCTCCCTGGGTGACAAGACGATCGAGTTTCTCAGTACGCCTTTTTTGCACTGGCCCGATACGATGAGTTCGTACCTGCATGAAGAGAAGATACTCTTCAGCGGAGATGTCTTCGGAAGCCACTATTACGATGAACGGCTTTTTGATGATGAGGTCGGTGATTTTGCTTATGCTTTTAAGTACTACTATGACCATATTATGCGTCCTTTCAAGCAGTATGTCCTACAGGCACTGGCCCTGTACGAAAAGTTGGATATCGATATCATCGCACCTCTGCACGGGCCTATATTGCGGACGAATCCCCAGTATTATATTAATCAATATGCACAGTGGAGCAGCGAAGAGAAGTTCAGGAAGCATGCCTTTGACAAGAAGATGCTTTCGGTCTTTTATATGTCAAGTTATGAGAATACCCAGCGCATGGCGGAGAAGATCATGGAAGGTGCGGATTCGATCGACGGTGTGGTGGCAAGCATCTATGACCTTGCCTCCTTGGATGAGCAGAACATGATCGACCTTCTTGAAGAGTCTGACGCGGTTGTAGTCGGTTCTCCGACGATCAACGGCGACGCGGTAAAACCTGCCTGGGATCTGCTGGCCTGTATGGCCTATCTTGAAAGCGGAGGAAAGGTCGGGGCGACCTTCGGTTCTTTCGGGTGGACGGGTGAGGCGCCCGAGATGCTGCACGACAGGATGCGCTGGCTGAAGTTCAGGCTGCCGGTAGATCCGATGAAGATCAAACTGATACCGACGGAAGACGAGCTGGATGAATGTTTTGATTTTGGTGTTGAAGTCGCTGAGATAACCATGGGAAAACTAGTGGAGATGGAGATATGAGTTTAAATATAGTGATGAAAAACCAGGTAAGAATACTGCTGCAAGAACATGCAGTAAATGAACATGTAAGGAATGTCCTTGCGCCTTGGGTAGCCTATGAGTCGTTGAAGATGAACCATATGTACGAAGACCTCGGTTTTAAGAGCCGTACACAGATGGGAAAGTTTATGATGAAGAACTTTCCGACGCTGGCAAAGCAGAAACCCAAGGACAAACTGTGGAAAAAGTTCATCTACGATGAGATCGGCCAGATCGCACCGGCCTGTGTAAGCTGCAATGATCAGCTGACCTGTTTCAGCTGTATGGTCAGTGAGTTGGGTGCATGACATACAGGATAATCCTGTTTTCGCTTTCTTGTTATCAAAAAAAGGAATTAATACATGACGACACCGAGTATTTCCACCACACAGCTGTATGAGCATATCAATGCCCTCATACAGAGTGATATCCCCCTGTTTATCCACGGAAGTCCCGGGATAGGAAAGTCCTATATCGTTGCCGATGTGGCAGAAAAGAACAGCCTTGAACTGGTGGATGTCAGACTCTCTCAAATGGATCCGGTAGACCTTCGCGGTGTGCCGTCTATCCAGGGAAACCAGACGGTGTGGATGCCGCCTGTCTTCTTTCCCAAGGAGAAGGACTCCGAGGGCATACTCTTTTTGGATGAACTTAACTCCGCACCGCCTTCTGTGCAGGCCGCTATCTATCAGCTGGTACTTGACCGTAAGATGGGAGAATATGAACTGCCAAAGGGGTGGCGTATCATCTGTGCGGGGAACAGGGTGAGTGACAGAGGTGTCGTCTTTAGACTGCCGACACCCTTGGCAAACCGTATGGTCCACTTGCATGTTCAGGCGCGTTTTGATGACTTCAAACTCTTTGCCATCAAACAGAACCTGCATGCCTTTATCATCGGATTTCTAAGTTTCAGACCCGATCTTCTTTCGAACGAGCCTGTGATAGAAGATGATGCCAATCCC
>JBFEYG010000088.1:0-9449 GCA_041562275.1 Sulfurimonadaceae bacterium
ATCTTTTTCAAAATCATTCGGATCAAACGGATCGTTTGATGCGACCTGACAAGTATCGACACCGTCACAATGGTAGAGGACTTCAGAGAAATCAAATTTCTTCGCAAACTCATTATCCGCTGCCTTTAGCAAGTCTGAACGTCCGATGATCTCTTCCATAGATCTATATCCCATGCTTGCCAAAATAGCCCGGATATCTTCTGCCAGAAGGGTAAAGTAGTTGATGACATGCTCGACCTTACCTTTGTAATGTTCACCACGAAGTTTCTCGTTTTGTGTCGCGATACCTACTGAACAGCGGTTGACGTGACAGATACGAAGCATCTTACATCCGACGATAGTCAGTACACCTGTACCAAAGGCATAAGACTCTGCGCCAAGAAGGGCTGCTTTGACCACATCAAGACCTGTCTTCAGACCACCGTCAGTCTGTACATGGACCTGTCCACGAAGATTGTTGACTTTAAGAGCATTATGTGCTTCTGACAGACCGAGCTCCCACGGGTTACCCGCAAACTTGATCGACGTCAATGGCGCTGCACCGGTACCGCCGTCACCGCCTGAGATAATAATCTTATCTGCATATGCTTTTGCGACACCCGCGGCGATCGTACCGACACCCGCTGTTGAAACAAGTTTTACCGTGATCGTCGCATTCGGGTTGACCTGTTTAAGGTCATAGATAAGCTGTGCAAGATCTTCAATCGAGTAGATATCATGATGCGGCGGAGGTGAGATCAGTGTGACACCGGCGACCGTATGACGAAGTCTAGCGATCAGTTCCGTGACCTTATGACCCGGAAGCTGCCCGCCTTCACCCGGCTTAGCACCTTGCGCGACCTTGATCTGGATCTCTTCTGCACTTCTTAGGTACGCCGGAGTGACCCCGAAACGTCCCGAAGCGACCTGTTTGATCTTAGAGTTTCGGATCGTACCGAAACGCTCAGCATCTTCACCGCCCTCCCCTGAGTTTGACATACCGCCTATCGTATTCATCGCTTCAGCAATACACTCGTGTGCTTCCGGAGAGATAGAGCCTAAAGACATCGCAGCCGATGCCAGACGTTTGAAGATCTCTTCCTTTGGTTCGACTTCAGAAATATCGATAGCTTTTTTATCTGACTTGATATCCATGAAGTCACGGATGAACTTCTGTCCGCGCTTGTTGATAATACCCTTAAGTTCTTCAAAATCAGACTGCTTGCCTGTCTCAACGACCTTGTGGATAGAGTGAATGACGGCAGGACCGAAGTCATGGTATTCACCTCCGTTATAGAACTTGTAAAAGCCCCCGATTGTCAGAGGGAAGATAGACTTGAATCCGTCCTCCTCAAAGGCCGCCGCATGTGCTTTTTCAATACGTGCCTGGATATCGGCATAGCCAAGTCCCGGAATAAGTGACTGCCCGTCAGCAAAACACTCTGAACAGATCTCAGACGAAAGACCCAGGATATCAAACAGACTTGAGTTTCGGTACGAAGCGATCGTAGAGATACCCATCTTTGACATGATCTTAAGCAGTCCGCCGTTGAGTGCAGTATGCACTGACTTCATTGCAACATGACACGACATCGTCAGTCCTGCGCTCTGATCCAAACGGGCAAGTGCCGTTGAGAAAAGCAGGTACGGGAAAATAGCGGATGCGCCAAATGCGATCATAGACGCAGCCGAATGAGAGTCGTAGACCTCCCCTGTCTGCGCGACGATAGAGACAAGATGACGATTTCCATTTTCCAGTAGTTTGTGGTTTAGACGTCCCACTGCCATCAACATCGGTATCGTCGCTTTTTCAGCCGAGAACTCGTGATCCGAAAGGACAACGATACGAATACCTTCCTCTTCTACGGATGTAGAGATGGCATCAACCAAGTTCTCCAAAGCTGCTTGCATATTTCCGCTGAAAGCCGTTGAAAAGGTCTTGTTCTTATAGCATGGCTGAAAACGTGCATTGTTCTCATCACCGAATGAAAGAAGAACAGATAATTTCTCCTTGGTCACGATCGGTGAGATCGCTTTTAGACGATGCGCATGGGATGCATCATCATCAAGAATATTATGTATCTCACCAAAGCCGGTGTTCAAAGACATAACGACTTTTTCACGGATAGAATCGATAGGCGGGTTAGTCACCTGTGCAAACTTCTGCTTGAAGAAGTCAGAAAAATTTCTCTGTTTATCCGAAAATGCTGCCATAGGGGTATCGTCACCCATAGATCCGACCGCTTCTTTTCCGTCTTTCATCATTGGTTCGATGACCTGTTCGATGACTTCTTGCGTATAATTATAAAAGCGCTGACGTGCTATCAGTTCTTCTTTTTTATAATCACAGAACTTGACATACTGCTCATCCACATGCTCTTGCAGATAGATCATGTTTTCATTAAGCCACTGCATATAAGGGTTTGAACCCTTAAGGTAGTCATTTATGTCTTTGTCTTTAAGTACTTTTCCGTACTTAAGGTCTAGTCCTATCATCTCACCCGACTGAAGACGGTTGCGTTCTACGATATTGTCTTCATCAATGTCAAGGACACCGTATTCGCTTGAGATCAGCAGCATACCGTCTTTTGTGATGATATACTTAGACGGTCGCAGACCGTTTCTGTCAAGGACACAGCCGATATAGCGGCCGTCTGTCAATGAGAATGCAGCTGGTCCGTCCCAGGCTTCAAAGACTGTCGAGTTATACTCATAGAAAGCTCTCAGCTCGGCGTCCATATGCGGAGCATTCTGCCAAGGTGCAGGAATTATCGATCGTGCTGCTTTGAAAAAGTCCGTCCCGTTAGCCAAAAGAAACTCGAAAAAGTTATCCGCCGAAGCTGAGTCGGAAGAGCCTTCTTGCAAGATAGGAAGGATTCTCTTGATCTCGTCATCTGAAAAGACTTCGGACTTAATGGATTCAGATTTTACTTCTACGTTAAAACGGTTGGCTTCAACGGAGTTGATCTCTCCATTGTGTGCAACCGCTCTAAAAGGCTGGGCAAGACGCCATTTAGGAAGCGTATTTGTCGAAAAACGCTGGTGAAACAGTGAAAAAGAGATTTCAAAGTCTTTATCTTGAAGATCCACATAGAACTGCTTGATCGTCGTAGGCATTACAAGGCCCTTGTACGAAAGCACCCGTGACGACATAGACGGGATATAGAAATCCTTATCATCGTTCAATGCATGTTCAGTCTCTTTACGTGAAAGGTACAAAAGAGCATCAAAACGTTTTGTCGAGATCAGAGAGTTTGGTTTGATAAAGAGTTGTGTCATATCAGGAAGAGAAGCCAATGCCTGCTCTCCAAGCGCTTCTTTATCCACAGGAACCGTACGTTTCCAGATCACCTTCAGATCATTTTTTTCACACATCGCTTCTAAAACATTCAAATGTTCTGGGTCTTTTGAAAAAACCATAGCTACAGCGTACTGTTCAGGAAGGTCTATTCCCGCTTCCTGTGCTTTTTTAGCCATAAACTTTTTAGGCATAGACAGAAGAAGTCCGGAACCGTCACCTGTCTTACCGTCTGCCGCAACAGCACCCCGGTGCATCATACGCTCCAGTGCTGTAATCGCATTTTCTAAGTAGTTATGGGATGCGATATTGTTGATGCTTGCTACTAAACCAAATCCGCAGTTGTCTTTAAAGGAAGTCAATCTATCAATCAAATTAAGACCTTTCATATTAAAATTCATAATTTTTAATTAAATTAAGCAAGTTTTAAACAAACTTACTCTATTTAAGAAAACGAGTACTACATTTTACAAAAACATTGGTTAAAAGTTATTTAAATAAAGAGGCATTAAGGATAAAATTTAAGTAGAAAGTGTAAAATCCACTCAAACACCAGCTAAAAGCGAGTACATTTGCAAGGGTATATAATCAACGTCAACAAAGCACGTGACGAGGATGTTATAGTAACAATTTTAACACATCATAACTTATATACGCTTTACCGTTTTTACGGCGCACGTCACGGGCAGATCAACCTTGGGTTCAAGATAGACTTCCAGACACAAGACTCCTCCAAGACAAACATCTCGCGCCTGCGCCATGTCATGCATCTGAACTTTCCCTGGCTGAAGGATCGAAGCCGCCTCTTTGTCTGGCAGCAGTTCACGGGCCTCTTTCATAAACATCTTCAAGACAGCGAGGAGTTGGACCCTTTTTATTTTGAACTGCTTGAAGAAGCTACTGCTATCTGGCAGACTCAGAACCCAAAACGCATTGCAATAGAGTCTTATGTAAAGCTGCTAGCATACGAAGGCAGACTCCATCAGGAGATGCTCTGTTTCTTTTGCGAGCAGAAGATAGAGTCTGATATCACATTAATACGTGCTTTTTTACCGGCACATGCCGAGTGTATCTATGCACTTCCTATCAATATAACGGCGGTCAAGGAGCTGTTTAAACACGGTTCTACTATCTTCTTAAACGATAAAGAGATAGAAATGATCTGGCATATATTACTTGAAGGGTTTTAAAGCGCACACACGCTTAAGTATCGAGCGAACGTAAAAGCTTGTCGACTATACGGATATTTTTGATACTGAGTCTGTAGGAGTCGTCCATTATACGCAGAACATGAAAGACCTCCGTAACAGAGATCCCGTAAGGGTCTTTTTTTGCGACTGTCGCTTTTTCATTTTTTATGATGACATTGTCAAGTTTCTTGCGCGAATGCTGCATGAAGTAAGTCAGCAGCAGTGCTCCAGTATGGTCTTTCTCTATAGAAACAACGACTTTTTCGGTGACATTGGGTACTTCCGGATACATCGCCTCAAAATCCTTTTTGTCCATATAGCCGAAGTAGACCTTGGTAAACAGGTCGATATAGCGTGTACACACCTCTGTCTTCAAAAAGCCCATATTGATCACGGAATTCTGTTTTGCACGTAAACGGCGAAGCATCCATCCCAGGGAGTTGTAATACCTAAAAGGAAAGACGTCCATCACTTCATCACCTACAAGATTATCCGCTTCCTGGCGTATAAATGGAAGACGTTTTCGTCTCTTTCTATCCTTTAACCATTCATAAACATCATCAGCGACAAAAGGCTTGGTGATCCATACCGTACAATACTCAGGCAGCTGTTTACTTCCACTCACACCTTCGCATAAAATAATCAAGGCCTTGATCTCATGGTCTGGAAAGAGGACCTCCAAGAGCGCTTTTTTCTTGCGCAGACGGCGCTTGAGATTGGTGACAGACTTGATAAGCGTCATCTCTATAAAATAGATCTCTTTTTCATTGTAGATCATTCCGTCAAACTCGTTGATCTCTATGGAACGCGTCCTGTAAACAATCTGCCCTTTGTTATTGACGTATAATGAATTTGACAAAGAGTTAGATGTCTTGGCGTGAGGACCTTTGAGGATAAACTGACCGTACTGAGGGTTTTCTTTCATGTAAATAAGAAGTTTCTCGTAGAGATAGTTCTCGTATACCGCTCCTTCAAAAGAGCGGTAAGAACTCAGGTATTCAGGGGACTCTTTGTCCATACCTTTTTGATCAAGCTTTAGAAGATGTTTGATACTGTAATCGTAATAAAGGAGATTATCGCCGATACCATCCATTTCCAGATTAGCAATAGTTTTAGGTAGTTTAAGAATTATGTGTCCCTCGTAAGATTTTAATGGCCTAAGTATATCAGAGATTAAACAAGAAGCGCAATGATTTGCTCTTCTTGGGCCTGTGAATCCGGGTAAAATACAGATTTCAGAATATAGGTATCCTCGATCACTTCAAAATGGCCTTCATCTACATTGTCGAGGTTTACGCAAGCTGAAATGCTCTCGAGCGATTCCTTGACCTCTTGTGAGTTTGAAAAGCTAAAGATCAAAGGCTTTCCCACAGGCCAATCTGTTCCTGCAACACCCACGTCCAGACTCTGTGCAATAAACAGCTCTTCCAACACACCCTCTTCGACCAATGTGACAAGAGCAGAGAACTCTTCTCTTGTTGAGATGGCATTAAGCCAGGTAAAAAGTTCCATTATTTACGCTTCTTTGAACGCGATGCGCTCTGTTTACGCTGGTCTTCTATTATCTTGGCTGCTGCCGCTCCGCCGTTTCGTTTAGTCGTCTTCTTGCTCTTTGCCGGTGTTTTTTTCTTCTTGTGTCCGAAAGCACCCCTTATCTTCTCGTCTTTATTCCCCTCAAAGTGCCGTTGCTTTCCTTCCGTACGCTTATCCGGTTCGTAACCTTTAATCCGCCGCTGCGGTATAGGCTTTCGCAACAGCTGCTCAATGTTCTTGAGCATACCTTCGTCATTAGGTGAGACAAAGGAGACGGCAAGCCCTTTGCTTCCCGCTCTTCCTGTTCTTCCGACTCTGTGGATGTATTCTGTGGAATGTTTGGGCAAGTCATAGTTGACCACATAAGGAAGGTTCTCTATATCAAGCCCGCGCGCAGCGATATCCGTTGCGACCAGGACCCTGAACTTCCCCTCTTTAAAAGCATTAAGCGCCTTTGTCCTTGCGCCCTGCTTTTTATCTCCGTGGATAGAACTGGCACTAAGCCCGTCTCGGATCAGGTCTTCTTCTATCTTTTGCGCCAAGACCTTGGTGCGGGTAAAGACGAGTACCTGCTGCCAGTTTTGAACCCCGATCATATACGAAAGGAGTTCGGATTTTTTATCCTTGTCTACCGAATAGACGACTTGCTTGATCTCGTCTGCCGTCGTTCCCAAGCGGTCCACCGTGACGTGCTCAGGGTTTTTCAAGAGATCTTCACTCAGACGTTTGACAACCGGAGGAAAGGTCGCCGAAAAAAGCATGGTCTGATGCTTTTCAGGCAGCAGGGCCAAGATCGCTTCCAAGTCACGGATAAAGCCCATATCAAAGATCGTATCTGCCTCATCGATGACCAGGACTTCTATCTTGTTCAAGCTGAGCTGTTTCAGCTTATCCAGGTCTATCAAACGCCCCGGTGTTGCGATGATGACATCGACTCCGGCTTGTATTTTTTTGGCCTGGGTCTGCAGTTTTCCACCCCCGTCCAAGACAAGGGATTTAAGTGTCGTATGCGAAGCATAGATATTAAAACTCTCTCCGATCTGACGGGCAAGTTCGCGTGTCGGTGCTATTACCAGAGCACGAGGATGTTCAAAGCCATTTTCCTGAGGGTTAAGGATAAGTCTTTGGATAATCGGCAGCAGAAAGCTTGCCGTCTTTCCCGTTCCGGTTTTTGCTGAGGCCGAGATGTCACGTCCCTTCAAAGCAAAAGGAAGCGAAGCCTCTTGAATAGGTGTCGGCGTGACGTATCCTGCATCTTTAATCCCTGCCAACACAGCATTGCCGATATCAAAATCCTCAAAGCGGACGGAACTTGTCTGCTTTGCAGGTGCTTGCTTGGTTGACTTCATTATTTTCCTTTTTCTTCTGAATCACTGTCCGACGCTATCTCTGTAGACGAAGGATTGTGTGAAATCGCTTCTATTATCTCTGCATCATTGTCATAATCATGCTGTTCCGATGCAAAAGCATTGATCAGCTTTCTCTCATTTTCAGGGCTTAGATCTCCCTCCGCTATGGTGTCGAGTATCTTTTGCGCTATCTTCATACGTGATTCATTTTCTTTCATGTAAAAATACTTTTTCAAGTTGTCGTTATACGCACGTAATTCGTCTTCACGTTTTCTTTTGAAAAAGTAAAAAACAAAAAAAGCAATAACGGAGAGGATGAAAGCCAAAAAGATGAAGAGGTACATCTGAAAGTTCAGCGTATTGCTGCTCTCCTGAAGTGAGATCTTCTGTTTGATCAGCTCCAGCTCTTTTTCGCTGTTGGTGCTTAACTCTTTTTCCTTAAGCTCATTTTGCATTTTTTGAAGTTCAAGCACCTTCTCTTTCTCAATCGTCGCAAGTGACTGCTGCATCTGAAGCATCGCCAGTTCTTTTTCTTGTGCGACTTCAAGTTTTTTAAGTTCCAGAGCCTGTTTTTTCTCTTGAAGTTCAGGCGAGTCTTCAAAAAGCTGGCAGGCAGAAAAAGAGAACAAAATAAAAATAATTACATTGATTTTTAAAATAGATTTCATATGCGTATTATAGCAAAGCATTCCGCTATCACTGTTCACAATTTCAACACTTTAATAACATATACTATTTATATAAAGGAGTTCATATGCGATTACTTACTTTTACACTTATCTCAGCCCTTTCGCTGATGGCTGTAGACTTTTCAACGCGTTATGATGTGAATGTCGGTATGTTTGGAAAAGTGGGGTATGCTGATGTGACTTTAAAAGAAGATTCTGAGCACTATGAGATGAGACTCGTAGCAAAGACGACAGGGACTGCGGCTACACTAACGGGGGATCGTGTCGAGACCTATATCAGCAAAGGTCAACGTAAAGAGGGGAAATACATCCCCGACAGTTTTGTCAAGATAAAAAAGACAACCCGAGAAGAGCGTCGGCAGACCTATACCTTTGACCATCAAGAAAAAAAGATCATGCTCTTGGAAGAACAGACCAAGTTGGTCAGCGGCACGGAGTTTGACACTGTTTCCTTTAAACTTGTTAAGGTCGATACGACAGAGCATTCTACTGATACATCGACACTTGAGACCTATAATGAGAACGATTTGTTAAGTTCCTATCTCAATACCAGACAAAGTTGCAATGCCGAACAAAAAGAGTACAGTCTTCTGGCTGTTGGCGCCCATAATGACAAGAAGGACATCACGCTCTCCTTTTTGGACGGTCTTCAAAAAGATACAGCGGGCTCAAGTTTCTCTGAAGGAACCGCTAATATTTACAAACTGCATGTACAACCGATCGACAAAGAGGATAAGAGTATCGATGTACTGATTGCCTTTGATAATGACGGACATATGAAAGAAGCCCTTTTGGGTGATGTTTTTTGGGTAGGAGAGATCAAGGCTGAACGTGTTTACCATCGTCTCAGTTCCAGATAGAAGAGTGGGTGGAAGAGAACATTCGACTTAAGTCTGATCTCCCAAAAATCAAGCACGGTCACTGAGAAGGGGCGAGATTTAAAGGTTACAGTCCTTAAATCTCAAAAGAGAGTTGCTGATAATGACGGTCAAGGTCAGAAAGTTTAAGGTTGAAAAGCTCCTGTACCTTTGAATGGGTGTCATGCCAAAACATCTCAAGAACTGGGCTTGCCGTTTTGCTCTCCATCTTGCAGATGCTTCCTTCTAACACTTCCAGTACCTCTAGAACCGTGATCTCCTCAGGGTTTCTTCCCAGGAAATATCCTCCGTAGGCACCGCGTACGCTTTTTACAAGACCTGCTTTACGCAGACTCGAAAGCAATTGTTCCAGATAGCTGTGCGGTATATCCCCGTTAGAGGCGATCTCTTTAATCTGCATGGGGTTTTGTGTCGATGCATGGGTCAGTTCATACATTGCTGCCAGTCCGTATAAGCCTTTTGTCGATATCCCTGCCATTATGCTGTGATCTTTTTATAGATAAAATAGATCTTGCACCCTATGCAATAGTTAA
>JBFEYG010000089.1:0-9448 GCA_041562275.1 Sulfurimonadaceae bacterium
ATGATAGACTTTGAACTTCTCCTTTAGCTCATCACTCACACAAATAAAACCACTTGAACCGCGTATAAAATACTCCCTGAAAATCCTATTATACCAATACAATGCGGAAGAAGAATGTCTATATTCAGCGACATCATCCGTATTGATCTCCACAATTTGAGGCGACTGTTTTAATGCACCTCGTACAAATGGAGAGTACAGACGGTACCGCATATAAACAAGATCGAAATCAAGATCTTTCAAAATCTTTTTTAATCGCCACGAACTGTATAGAAGATGAACAATTATCTTCCACCCATTTCGTTTGATATGTATTAATGCTGGAGAAAGTCTCTGCTTTTCAACTGAAAAGAGAGACAAGGATTGAAGTGATAAGACGATGACATCATGACCTTCGACTATCCACTGCTTAGACTGCATACTGATTTTTTGACTCACACCGCTTTCATTGTCCAAGTCTTGATCTGCCAAATACAATATTTTCATCTTATAACCCGATTGACCCAAAGCATCAGACATTTAAATTTACTCACTACTTCCCTTGATTTAGCAGTATGATCTTTTTTATAAAATCATTATAATTGTTTTCTGCCTTGTACTTTTTTAAAAACATTGCATATGCGTTAGCTCGAATCGTTTCATTTTTAAAATATTCAATGTCTTTAAGCGAAGTCACTATATCTTCAATACTTGGATTTTTATCCAGCAAAATACCATTGTATCCCGTAATCAACATATCAGACACCCCGCCTATGTCAGGTGCAATAATGGGAATAGCACAACTCATTGCTTCCATAATAGACACAGGAACACCTTCCGATTTACTTACATTGAGAAAAACATCAATCGCAGTATTTTTATAAAAATCATACACCTGGGTATTTTTCAAGTCTCCTAAAAACTCATTTTCGACATTTTCCAGGCTTAACAATCTCTTTGTAGACAGATCATCTAAATATTCATGCAGAGGCCCGCTCCCGATATGCGTCCACTTAAAAGAAACCTGCGGCATCAACTTTCCCAATGCTTCTATTGATAAAATGATCTTCTCAACCTGCTTTACCTCCACCAGGTGAGAACATGATACTATGTGAAAAAAATTGCTTTCAGACACTTTGGTCTTGATATGAAGATCATTGACCCCAAGCCTGCTAACTTCGAGGACATCTGCTTCAAATCCATAATGTTCATACATATACGTTTTCGCGCTTTGCGTAATTGTATAGATTTTATCTATCTCTTTAGTAAAATGCCTTTTTAATGGCATGTACTTTTGAGGGCGTATTTCCTCATACAGATCAGTACCATGTATCCTGCTGACTAATGAGAACCTGTACTTTCTTTTCAGACTTTGCAGAGCATAACTAGCTTCGTTATGCCAATATGTATAAAAGATCATCTCATTCTCTTCTTCATTTTTTTTTATAAAACTGTCAAAGAGATCATAATACTTCTGGTACCTGATCATTGCCGAAATAAAATATCTTATTTTCTTACTATGCTGTAGCACCTCTGTGACAAACTCCTTATAAAAAAAACCATTTTTCATTGATCTGAGTAAATAAAAAGATCTTTGTATATTGTTTATATCCGGGTCGATTATACAACTTTGATCCAGAGAAATGCACTCAGGAAGTCTTCTTGTCTCACCATTTCCTCTTGATAAAGGTAAAACCGTGACCTTAAGGTTTCGATATGAACAATAATACTCGACTTCCGTCTCTAAAAATTGTTCTCCATTATAAAAAGGGAAGCTGTTGCTGACAAGAAAAAGATGCGTGCTCATAATAACTTTGTTTCAATGACTAGCGTGTCTTTGAAGGCATCTCTTTTTGACAGGAGCATTTTTCTAAAGATCTGTCTTTTTGACAATTTACTGTGCTCAAAGAAACCAAAAAAGTCAACCTTGTAGCCGGCATCATAGACGATCTTTGACAGAGTGAAAGGAGAAAACCAAAACCTGTGATCGCTGTTTATAATCTCTTGTTTATTAAAGGTATTGATAAAATTATTTAGTCTAAAAGCATTTGGGGTCGTTATTACAAGAAAGTCCACATTATTTTTAAACCTGTTTCTGATCTTGCTTAAAAACTCGACTGGGTTTCCAATATGCTCGATCACATCAGGGATCAGAATATAGTCAAAGTGTGTGTTTACTATCTCCTCAGGCAATGTATCATTGATAATATCAAGGGCATAAAGGTTCTCAAACCCATACCTGTCTTTGATATACGCTATGCCTTCGTGATTGATATCTACCCCGTAGCAAAGCGAACTGACATCCATTAGCTTTTTATGCAGCCATTTGTTTTTATTTATTTTTTCATCAATGAGCGGTATGTGATCCACAAAACCCAGATGTAATATCTTTTTATTTTTAGAGATATGAAGCAGGTAATCATCCCTGTACAATATTTCTGTTTTTATATCTAAACTGACAACAGCAGCGTTCGTAAACTCTTTGCCAGATAAATAATTTTTCACTAAATCAGTAAATATCAATCTTCACTCCTTATAAAAGAAAATATCATGCCTATATAGACAACTAAAATCATGCTCATAACGAATGAGACAAGACTCATGATGTGCAAAAAACCCAAGTCGTTAAAAAAATACAGAAGACTAAGTGGTACAAACATATAAAAAACAGATACCATTAAGACGATCTCTTGTCTGTTTAACACGATGTATACATTTGACAAGGGCACGCTGATAAAATTTAAAAACATCCAAGGTGTCATGATTGAAGCCACTTGTCCTGCTATCTCCCAGTTTTCGCCAAAAACAAAGATAAAAGCTTTTTCTGCATAAAGGTATATACTTAAAAAAATCGGCAAAGCAATAATGAACGATTTTACTATAAAAGGTTTAATTATGCCATGCAGATCTTTTTTTTCTCTATGAGAAATCTCCTGAAAAAAAACCTGTGACAGGGAAGCACCTATTAATGAGATAGGCAACTGTAATATTTTCCATGCAAGTGAAAACTGACCCAAAATAGGAATCGTAAAAAACTTCGCGATAAGTATGGTTATGCCGGTCAATCTAAACCCGTCAATCAAGGCGTTAGGAAGATTATACATTGGCATTTTTTTATACTTTCTCATAAGAGCAAACATCTTCAACTTTTTGATCTCTTGATGATTGATTCTATCTTTTTTAAAAATTGTCTTTACTAAGATAGCAGTTGCGATACTCTTTCCGGCGAGACTGCCGATAATAAGTCCAGCACTGCCAAACCCGCTAAACCCAAGGCCAAGATTGGTACCTGCTATTGTACTACTTTGAACAACATTGCTTTGCGCTACGCGCTTATAGAATTTTTTTCGGCTATTCCAATAATTAATACTTTGATAAACTCCCGTTAGCATTACAGAAAAAGGAATCAAATAAAGCCATGTAGACAATTCCTTGCTGCCAAGCAATGCTACAATTTGAGCATTGAAAATAAAAATTGCCAAGAAAGAGATAAGGCTGATAATAAAAACAACGAGTACAGAAAGAGCTAGTATATTGACAGCTTCAGAGTCTTTTTTGGGAAGCATTATTGCAAACTCATATCGTCCCGTACAGATAAGGGATAAAAAGGTCACTATACTAATGTAAAGTGCAAATACACCAAAATCTTCCGGTGTGTAAATTCTAGTTAAAATGGGACTAATTGCAATCGGTACAGCCTGTGCTATTGTCGTCCCCGTCATCAAAGTTAAAACATTTTTTGAAAACTCTGACTTTGGCTGTATCTTCATGTTCACTTCTTAGATATGCTCTAGAATATACGTCAGTTCATCTTGATTCAAATCCGGATTCATCGGCAAACTCATAATCTCATCGGAGACCTTTTCGGCTATCGGAAAATCCCCTGGCTTATAGCCCAAATATTCAAAACACTCTTGAAGATGAAGCGGTTTTGGGTAATGTACAGCTGTCGGTATCCCCTTGGCTTTCAGTCGAGCCTGAATTTCGTCTCTATTATTCACCCGAAGTGAGAACTGGGCCCAAGCGGACCTTCTGTCAACTTTTAAAGCTGGGACATGAATACTCTGCGCGTAGGTCTTTGCCACTTTCTCACGCTTTTGCAAGTCCTCTTCATAATGTCTCAGCTTGACCCGAAGTACGGCAGCCTGAATAGTGTCCATACGACCACCCATTCCTATATATTTATGATGATATCGGACCGTCTGGCCATGCACACGCAAACTTCTTATCTTCTCAGCGATTTCATCATCATTTGTAAACACTGCACCCCCATCTCCAAAACAGCCTAAAGGTTTTGCAGGGAAAAAGCTTGTGCATCCTATGTCGCTGAGATTACAGCTCTTTTTGTCTTTATACTCCGCACCAAAACTTTGGGCTGCATCTTCAACCACTTGAAGTCCATACTTCTTTGCAACAGCATTTATCTCATCCATATCAGCGGGCTGACCATATAGACTTACCGGTATAATTAATTTTGTTTTCGAAGTGATCTTCTCTTCTATCTTGCTTGCATCTATATTGTACGTATCTTCCTCTATGTCTACAAAAACAGGGACTGCCCCCAAAAAAGCTATCGTCTCAGCTGTCGCTATAAAAGTAAACGGTGTTGTTATAACCTCGTCACCGGGTTGTATGTCAAGTGCCATCATAGCCAAAAGAAGTGCATCGGTTCCGCTCGAACACGTGATCGCATGCTTTGCACCGATATAGGTCTGCAACTCCTCTTCAAGAAGTCGAACATCTTCTCCCATAATAAAGGCGGAACTCTCTATAACACCTTTTATAGCTTCATCTATCTCATCTTTGTAACGAAGATATTGCCGATTTAAATTAGCAAAGTCTATCTTCACACAAGCTCCAATTCATCGTTAACAACTCTATATTTTTGACCATCATAAGGATCAACCGCCTCACCATCGACAAATGTCAAAGTGTTGCCAGATCTTCCTACCCAACCTATCTGTCTAGCAGGAACACCAACCATAAGTGCATACGCTTTTACATCTTTGTTAATAACAGCACCCGAACCGATAAGTGCGTATTCACCTACTTCAACACCACAGATAACCGTTGCATTGGCACCGATTGAGCACCCTTTTTTCAAAAGCGTCTTTTTAAACTCTTCTTTTCTAACAATAAATGCACGCGGATTTATCACATTGGTAAAGACCATAGACGGGCCAAGGAACACATCGTCTTCTATCTCGACACCTTCATATACCGAGACATTGTTTTGTACTTTAACGCCATTGCCGATAATGACATTTGGACCGACCACACAGTTCTGCCCAAAAGAACAATTCTTTCCAATGATCGAACCACTGAGCAGATGAGAGAAATGCCAGACCTTTGTATTCTCCCCTATGAGTACATTTTTATCGACATAGGATGATTCATGGACAAAAGCATCAGATGACATCAGCCAAGTACCTTTTTGCAAAATGGATGGAATTCACCTTTCAAACTCGAAATAGAAGCCTCACGGATGTCATGGACGATCTCAATTGATTGCCTGGCTTCATCCAGTCCAAAACCTTTACCTTTGAGTATCTCTTGATAGCTTAGCGTATGTAAGTCGGCAAAACCTTCACTAAACTCTATCTCCTCACCATCTACAGTGATAGACCGGTAAGTTCGCTGCTCCTTTGCTTTGATCTCGTCTGGAATATAGTCATAATTTACAGATAAAAACCATCGTACATTAGCATGCTTTAACTCTAACACGCCCGCAGCACTGTCTTCACGCGCAAGATGTGAAATATTGCTCTTTACCGGCCCAAAGATCCATGTCAGCATGTCATAAAAATGCACGCCGATATTACTGGCTATCCCGCCTGATTTACTGATATCCCCTTTCCAAGAGACAAAGTACCATTTCCCACGACTCGTCAAGTAGGTAAGATCAATATCATAGACCTTGTTGGGATTTTTGGCCAATTCAGCCTGCACCTTCTCTTTAAGAGCAATGATAGAAGGGTGCAAACGCAACTGAAAAATATTGTTAAGTTTTTTTCCTGTTTCTTTTTCGATGACTTTGATAGCATCAATATTCCAAGGGTTAAGGACCAATGGCTTCTCGCAGATGACATCTGCACTGCTGCGCAGACCAAAACGGATATGTGAGTCATGCAAGTAGTTTGGGGAACATATCGACATGTAATCTATGGCACGATTCCCTCTTCTGCATTTATCCACATGGCGGTCAAAACGTTCAAACTCTATAAAATAGTCTGCTTTTGGAAAATAACTGTCAATGATACCGACACTGTCTGATTTATCCAAAGCGGCAACAAGTTCATTCCCTGTCTCTTTGATCGCTTTCATATGTCGCGGTGCAATATAACCAGCTGCACCTATCAATGCAAATTTCTTAGGTTTTAACATCTACAGTCTCCAACTTGGTTTTTCGACAATGCCTTTTATATCCAATATTACAGATGGTCCATTGGAAATAGTCTCATAGTCACTCATAGTTAGCGCCTTGAACTGCCTGTGACCTACTGCTACTATAATTGCATCATACCTTGTCTCATTCACGAAAGGATCACTAATAAGCCCATGCTTATAATGCTTCTTCTCTTCGTTCATGTCTACCCAAGGGTCATACACATCTACCATACAACCAAACTCTTTCAAGTCATCAATAATATCAATGACCTTGGTATTTCGTATGTCAGGACAATCTTCTTTAAATGTCAGTCCTAAAATTAAGACCTTAGAGCTTTTGACTTTTTTATCATTATCGATTAAGAGCTTGATACATTTTTGAGAAATGTACATCCCCATTGAATTGTTGATGATCCGAGAGGCAAGAATAAGGTTAGGCGTATAGCCCATCTCTTCTGCTTTATGTGTCAGATAATAAGGATCGACCCCAATACAGTGACCGCCAACAAGCCCTGGATGCAGTTTAATAAAGTTCCATTTAGTAGAAGCTGCCTCAATGACTTCATTTGTATCAATACCCATAGTATCAAATATAAGTGCAAGTTCATTGATTAAAGCAATATTTACATCTCTCTGCGTATTTTCAATTACCTTGGAAGCTTCGGCAACTTTTATGCTTGAAGCCATAAAAGTTCCTGCAGTTATAACGCTCTTATACAGTTCATCTATTTTCTTAGCTATTGCAGGCGTTGATCCCGATGTGACCTTTAATATCTTTGTAACGGTATGATTTTTATCACCAGGGTTGATCCGTTCAGGAGAGTATCCACAGTAAAAATCTTTATTAAATACAAGTTTGGAGTTTTCTTCCAAAATTGGGACACATACATCTTCAGTCACCCCAGGGTAGACCGTAGACTCGTAGATGACAATATCATCTTTTTTAAGGACCTTGGCAATCATCTTTGTCGAACTTTCGATCGGGAAAAGATCAGGCCTGTTACTTTTATCTATAGGTGTCGGTACAGTGACGATATAAATATTACACTCTTTTATATCATCCATTTCGCATGTGTATTTTAGGGTACTGCTCTTCAGATCAAGTGAATCGATTTCCATTGTGCGGTCAAAACTATTTTCGAGTTCTTCAATGCGCTGCTTATTGATATCAAAACCAATAACTTCATATTTTTCAGCAAAAGCAACCGCTAAAGGCAATCCAACATATCCAAGTCCAATAATGGCTATTTTCATAAAATTCCATATACGTAATTTATTTAAATTATATTATAAAAGTATAAAGATAGCGTAATAAGTTGTAAATTAAGAGGGATCGAAGGCCGAAGCCTTCAAAAAGAAGTGTTACAGTGACGCTTTTCTAAAGAAACTGCGCAATGCGACCTTTTCTAAAGAAAGCCGGTCACTACTCTTTATAGAGCAGCTTTTGCAGCTTTAACGACTGCAGAGAATGCTGCAGCATCGTTCATTGCCATGTCAGCAAGGATTTTACGGTCAAGCTCGATACCAGCTTTTTTCAATCCGTTGATGTATTTTGAATAAGACATATCATTTAAGCGACACGCTGCATTGATACGGATGATCCATAGTTTACGGAACTCACGTTTGTTTTGCTTACGGTCACGGTATGAGTAGTACATACTACGTTCAAGTTGCTCTTTCGCTTTACGGAAGTGTTTACGACGTCCGCTGAAAAAACCTTTGGCTTGTTTTAATACTTTTTTATGTCTTCTGCGTCTTACGACACCTGTTTTTACTCTTGGCATTTTTTTCCTTTTCTTTACCCAAACGTACTTTTAAACGACAGGGGTGCCGATTTTCTCGGACTTGCCCGCATTATTGCGGAGAATTTGTTTAGATCTTAAGAACGCAACGTTCTAGTTGATCATCGCTTTGATGTTTTTTGCGTCTACTTTAGCAACAACCTTTGGGCTGTTTTGCTCACGACGAGTTCCGGCATCTTGTTTAGTCAAGATGTGGCTTCTAAACGCTGTTCCACGTTTGATCTGACCATTTTTCTTAACTTTAAAACGCTTTACAGCGCCTTTTACAGATTTCATTTTTGGCATCGATTTGACCTTTCGTATAAATTACTCTACGCAATAGCGTAAAATGAGTCTGAAATTATATCGAAAGTTTACTGAATTTAAAAGAGGTGTTTTGATTTTAAAGAAGGAAGAGGCTATCCCAAGCAGGCCCTGGGATACTTAAACTACTTATGCCCCTCTTTTTTAAGAGGAAGGACAAGCATATTGTAATACCGGCCTTCAAGACGTGGAGGTTTATCCATCGTTCCCATGTCTTCAACCATCGGCCAAACTTTTAGAAGCACGTCTCTGGCTGCCTGAGGGTTAGCCATCTCACGACCGCGCAAGAAGACACGGAATTTTACATGCTTTCCAGCTGCCAAGAACTCGCGTGCATGCTTGATCTTGTAAGAGATGTCATTATCAGCGATCTTCACCGACAGCTTGATCTCTTTGACATCGATCTTCACTTGGTTCTTGCGCTGTTCTTTCTTCTTCTTTTCTTCTTGGTACTTGAACTTGCCATAATCCATAATCTTTGCAACAGGCGGCTTCGCATCCGGAGAGATCAGAACCAGGTCTAAGCCCATCTCCTCTGCTTTTGCTTTCGCTTCACTTGTAGGAATAATCCCTAATGCTTCTGCGCCGTCTACTACACAGCGAACTTCTGGAACGCGAATATCGTCGTTCATTATGGTCTGGTCTTTTTTGTTCAAAAATGTACCTCATTAATTTTGGTTTGTATCATAGTCAAGAAATCATTCAAACCTAGGTTCGACTGTTCTCTTGTTCTTCTGTCACGAATCGCAACTGTTTTGTTCTCGACTTCTTCGTCGCCCAAAACAATGATCATCGGGACACGCCCTTTTTCTGCGGTTCGATTACGTTTATTAAGACTGTCGTTTTTATCGAAGATCTCAAAATCCGCACCCAGATCGATAAGTTTATCCGCTATTTCTTTCGCATAAGCATTGTGCGTTTCTGCGATAGGAACGATTGCAACCTGCGTCGGAGCGATAAACATTGGGAATTCACCC
>JBFEYG010000090.1:0-9437 GCA_041562275.1 Sulfurimonadaceae bacterium
GCAGCGCGGACAGAGTGCTGATTTGTAGAGTTCGATTTTCATGTTGTGTCTTTCTGGTTAAGTAGGGTATTTTAACGTAATTTTAGAAGGAGAGACAGGTAAGGGGTTTACTATATAGAATATTATATAGTAAAATATTTCCCTATATTTTGGATTTTATAAAGGTCTCCATCTCGGAAACGACTTCTTCGATGGATGCTTCTCCGCTTATCTTGGTAAGCAGACCTTTTTGTCCGTAGAAGGCTTGAATGTCAGCAAGCGGGTCCATATAGACCTTCATGCGGTTGTTGAAGACCTCATTGTTGTCATCCGCTCCGCGTGAACGACCAAGAACTCTGTCTCGTGCAGTCTCTTCGGAGACTTCGACTTCGATGACGCTGATAAGCTCTATACTCTCTTCTTTGGCCAGGTATTCGTCGAGAGCATTCATCTGTTCATTGGAACGCGGATAGCCGTCAATGATAATCGTATCAAGTTCAGTTGCCTTAATAGCGGAGATGATCGTCTCTATAGCGATCTCTATGGGAACAATGTTTCCTTTTGAGATAAAACTGTCAATCACCTTTCCACGCTCAGACCCGGAAGCGACTTCCTCGCGAAGCAGATCGCCGGTAGAGTAGTGCTTTATGACCTTAGCGTTGTTCGCTGCGATAAGCTCTGCATCTGTTGTCTTTCCCGAGCCGGGAGCACCGATGATAAGGATCAGTCTTTTCATGACTAGGCGTCTTTCTTTGCTGTCTCTCTAAGACGGATATGTAGGTCACGAAGCTGCGCGTTGTCTACCGGACTTGGGGCACTTGTCAATAGACAAGAGGCTTTTTGTGTCTTAGGGAAGGCGATGACGTCACGGATCGAGCTCTGCTTAGTAAGGAGCATAATAAGACGGTCAAAACCGATAGCAAAACCACCGTGAGGAGGTGCACCGAACTTAAGCGCGTCAAGCAGGAACCCGAACTTGGACTGTGCTTCTTCTTCTTCTATACCCATAAGTTCGAAGACTTTAGACTGTACTTCTTCTTTATGGATACGAATAGACCCGCCGCCAAGCTCTGTACCGTTAAGTACGATATCGTAAGCGATTGACTCGATGTCTTCAAGGTGTTCTTTGTCCATGTCTGCAGGCATCGTGAACGGGTGGTGAAGCGCTTTGACACGACCATCTTCTATCTCGAACATCGGGAAGTCGACGACCCACGTGAACGCAAATTCGTCAGGGTTTATGATATCCATCTTTTCGTGTTCTGCGATGAAGATACGGAAACGACCCATGTAGTCCCAGACCACTTTCTTCTCACCCGCACCAAAGAAGATGACATCGCCTACTTCAAGTTCACAACGTTTTACAAGTTCATCGATCTCAGCTTGTGCAAAGAACTTGGCAAGCGGACCTTTTAGGCCGTCTTCTTTCATCTGGAAATAGCCAAGGCCGGCGGCGCCGAACTTGCGTACAAAGTCTTCAAAGCTTTTCATCTCACGCTTTGAGAAGATCGTGTCACCCTGTGGGACTTTGAGTGCCTTAATACGGTTGGTCTTAGGCTGTGCTGCTATCTTTGTGAATATCTCGTTGTCACATTTGGCGAAGATATCGATAACATCGACCATCTCTAGCCCGTAACGAAGGTCAGGTTTGTCTGAACCGTATTTTTCCATAGCATTTGAATGTGTCATGCGAGGAAATGGCGCCTGGACTTTCACACCACAGGCAGCAAACATGTCTGTCAGAAGTTTTTCAGCTGTTGCGATAACGTCTTCCTGGCTGCAAAAACTCATCTCGACGTCTATCTGTGTAAATTCAGGCTGACGGTCGGCACGCAGGTCTTCATCTCTGAAACATCGTGCGATCTGGAAGTATTTATCAAATCCGCCGACCATAAGAAGCTGTTTGAAAAGCTGCGGTGATTGAGGAAGGGCATAGAACTCGCCCTCATGAACACGTGAAGGAACCAGGTAGTCACGGGCACCTTCTGGAGTCGATTTCGTCAGAATAGGTGTCTCTACTTCAAGAAACCCAAGTTCGTCCAAAGAGTTACGTGCTGCTATAGCCGCTTTTGAACGAAGGCGGAACGTCTCATATGTCTTCGTGTTACGTAGTTCAAGGTAACGGTAGCGGAGCTTTGTCTCTTCTCCGACATTGTCATCGCCGATCACAAAAGGAACAGGTTCGGAACGGTTTTCGATGATCAGTTCATTGACGATGATCTCGATCGTACCTGTTTTAAGACGCGGATTGGTAAGGCCTTCGCCACGGGCTCGGACTGTCCCTTTTGCGATCAATACAAATTCATCGCGTACGCTGTCTGCTGTAGCGTGTGCATCTTTGCTGTCTGCAGGGTCACATGTAAGTTGGACCAGACCACTTTTGTCTCTAAGGTCAATGAAGATGATACCACCATGGTCTCTGTGGCTGTTTGCCCAACCGGCAACAGTGACTTCCTGGCCGATATGGCTCTCGTTTAAATCAGTACAATAATGTGTTCGCATGCATAACCTATATATATGGAAAATTTTCGTGATTTTAACACAATATACTTAATCTAAAGAGTATGTGAAGAAGAGCTGGTAGCTGGGCTTCTTAAAGTTGCTTTACGCGAAACAGGGCATGAATCTTTTTGGCTTTTTTTAAGTTAGTACCAAATATACTTCCTCAGTAAAAATCCGAAAGAAGCTATTATGATGCAAAAAATTGATATGAGTTCAGATGAGTTTCTACATGAGATGGAAAAGACTAAAAAGTTTACCGACAAGATTATAAAGCAGTTCGGATGGGTTTACAATAATAACCATGATGTTAATGAGGGCGTGACTATGGGTCTTGCCCGTCATAAAATGCTTTATGGAAAACGCTTTTGTCCTTGCTTTATGGTGTTGGAAGATGAGAACGGAAAGCCCAAAAGTGCTGATGACCGGATCTGTCCATGTCCGCAGGCTATTGAGAAAGAGATCCCTGAAGAAGGCAAGTGCCACTGTGGGATTTTCTGTACTGCCGAATATGTTGCCAACAACGCTCAGTAAAAACTTTTAATTGGACTCCTCTTTTTTCCTGTTTTGGGAAAAGCCATTGCTTGCTGTCGACAGCAGACACCTTATATGAAAATGTCTAATCTTTCTGCTTTTCGACTAAAATTAGCCGTGGCGGTTCTGCATAGCAGAAAGTTTCTTTGCAAAATGAAATATTTTGTCATACTCCCTTACTTAAGCTATAATATACAACTAAAATTTAATACAGATTGCGAAACCTGATGGCAGAAACTATTATCGAAAAACCAAAAAATATCAAAAAGGTCGGCGTCATACTCCGTCCCTCATCACCTGAGATCAAAGAACAGTTTTTACAGGTAAAGAAAAGTTTTGAGGCCAAGGGGATCGAAGTCGTTTTAGATAACAACAGTGCTCAGATGGTAGGTCTTTTGGGTCAGTCCTTTGAAATGGTCTGCGAAAACAGCGATGTTCTTGTGACTTTGGGAGGAGACGGTACGCTGATCTCAGCTGTCAGAAGATCTCATGACTACAACATACCGGTCTTTGGCATACATGCAGGAAAGCTGGGCTTTCTCGCCGATATCGATATGGCTGAGCTGGACGAGTTTATTGACAAGCTTGTAATTGGCGACTACCGTATTGACAAACGGGCCGTGTTGCGTGCAGAACTCATCACAAAAGAGGGAAGCATCAAGCTTGTGGCCTTCAATGACATCGTCATGACACGACCTTCGATATCAAAGATGATCCATCTTGATACCTTTGTTGACAAAAAACCCTTTAATACTTATTACGGGGACGGTGTCATCGTCTCGACTCCGACAGGATCGACGGCATACAACCTCTCTTCGGGCGGCCCTGTACTTTTCCCATTGACGCAGGTATTTGCCCTAACACCAATCTCTCCGCACTCTTTGACACAGCGTCCTGTTGTCCTGCCAGGGCATTTTACCATTGAGATGAAGACAACGGATGCTTCCGCTTTGGTGGTAGTCGATGGCCAGGATATGTATGATTTTGGCAGTGGGGACGTGATACGAATACGTCTTTCAAGTAAATCGGCTCAGCTTATCCACAGAAATGAGTTTAATTACTTTGAAGTACTCAAAGAAAAGCTAAGCTGGGGCAAATAAGTGATAGAACGCTTTTATCTACGTGATTTTTTATCGTTCGAAGAAGCCGAACTGGAGTTTAAAAAAGGTCTGGTCGTCTTTACCGGTCCCAGCGGAAGCGGAAAGTCAATACTCATGAGCTCTATCTTAGCCTCTCTTGGCTTGGACGAAGCCAAGGCAGGACTGAGCGAGGCAACCGTGAATTTTCCTGTCAATCTTGAGGAACTGGGAATCGAAGAAGATGAGCTAACGGTATTCAAGCAGATGAAAAAAGAGAAGGTGCGTCACTTTATAAACAATCAGACGATCTCTAAGAAAATGCTTTTAAGCCTCTCTAACACTTTTGTGCGCCATCTGAGCCTTCGTGATTACAGCGATTTTAAAAATGAGAACCTGCTTGACATGATGGATCTTTTCTGTGAGGATGAGAGCAAAAGTCATATGCAAAGACTGACGGAGTTCAGAAAAAACTTTATGCGTCTGTGCGAGATCAAAAAAGAGCTCTTGAAGATCGAAGATGAAGAAAAGAAAGTACTTGAACTCCGCGAGTTTGCCCAATTTGAGATAGCTAAAATCGATGCCATATCGCCTGTGCAGGGTGAAGATGATGAGTTGATGAAAATCAAAAAAGAACTCTCGAAGAAAGAGAAAATCGATGAGTCGATCTCCAATGCAGAAGAACTCTTCAGCTTTGAGAACTCTGTCTCGCACGCACTTGACCTTCTGGATATCGATTCATCTTTTTTTGATGATGCCATGAACGAACTCAGAGCACATTTCGAGGCTTCACGCGAAAGGCTTGCTGAGTTGGAAGAGTGTGATATAGAGGCTGTGCTGACGCGAATCGAGCAGATCTCCGAGCTTAAGCACAGATATGGAAGCATAGATGAAGCGATCTTATATAAAGAGCAGAAGTTAAATGAGCTGGAGCATTACGAGAACCTTGATGCGCAAAAGAAGGTTTTGAGCAGTGAGATAGAAAAACTAAGTATCCAGGTGACCAATGAAGCAGATACGATATCTTCTGCACGAGAAAAAGTGCTGGCCAAAATACTTATATCTTTTAACGACTTCTTAAAACAGTTATATCTCAGGCCTGCTACTATTCTCTTAAAAAGGGATGTGCTGTCTGTTTACGGACAAGACAAGGTTGAGATAGAACTTAACGGAACGGCCCTGGATAAGGTTTCTGCAGGCGAATTTAACCGCTTGCGTTTAGCACTTTTGGCAGTAAAAAGTCTTCAGGCAAACGAGGGTGGTATATTGATGCTGGATGAGATCGATGCGAACCTGAGCGGAGAAGAGTCTATGAGTGTGGCTAAGGTGTTGTCTCATCTGGCTAAGGACTATCAGATCTTTGTTATATCGCATCAGCCACAGCTTACCTCGCAGGCCGACCAGCATTTTCTTGTACACAGAGACAAGAGCAGTGCGGTCAGAGAGCTTTGTGACGAAGAACGGGTGAATGAGATAGCAAGGATGATAAGCGGTGACAAAATCACGGAAGATGCGATCAAGTTTGCCCGCGGTCTTATGGAAGAAAAATGTGTCTAGTGCTCAGTGTCTTCTTGTCTGCTTTGGCCGTAAATTTCTATCTTAACGGATTTTTGATACAAGCCTTAATGACAGGAGCCTTTGCATTTGTCTTTTTGACTTTGATGATAAGAAGTGTCAATTGCCGCAAAAAAGGGTGCGGAATAAATTATAAAACAAAAGAAGATGAAAAATGATAATAGATACGCATATACACCTCGATAATGAAAAATATTATGATGATATTGAAGAGGTGATAGCACGTGCAGTGGAAGAGGGTGTAGAACAGTTTATCATTCCAGGCGCTGATCCTGAAGATCTCCCCCGTGCACAGGCCTTGGCTACTAAACATGATAATGTTTATTATGCTGTCGGTATGCATCCTTATGATCTTAAGAATTATGACGAGAAGACGATCCGTGAACACAGTAAAGATCCAAAATGTATTGCGATCGGTGAATGTGGTCTTGATTACTTTAGACTGCCTGAAGACGAACAAGAGAAAGAAGCTGAAATCGCACAGCAAAAAGAGGTCTTTAGAGCACATATCCGATTGGCAAACGAGTTGAAGAAACCGTTGATAGTCCATATCCGTGATGCAAGCCATGATGCCCGTGTCATCCTTGAAGAAGAGAACTCGCAAGGGGGTGTGCTACACTGTTTTAATGCAGATGAGGAACTGCTTGTTCTTTCAAAAATGGGGTTTTATTACGGCATCGGAGGGGTGCTGACATTTAAGAACGCACGCAAGCTTGTCAATGTGTTACCAAAAATCCCAAAAGACAAGCTCTTGATAGAGACAGATGGGCCCTATCTGACTCCGCATCCACACAGGGGAGAACGGAATGAACCCCGATATACTGCCTTGGTTGCGGAAAAGATGAGTGAACTTCTTGAAATGCCGCGTGATGAGATAGAAGCTTTGACTACTCAGAACGCACAGAGACTTTTTGCTATTGATATTTAATAATATTAAACCTTTTTCTCTCCTCTTTCTTTGAGTTTATTATTATCAAACCACTGCTTCGCTAAAATATAGATTCAATATAAATGCAGATTTATGAAACGCCATTCAAAGTCTGATTTTCCGAGGTGCCTTTGAAACTATTTTTATCATTAGCAGCAATACTATTGTCTACATCTGTGTATGCTGTGCTTAACTTTGAGACAAACCATGCAAAAGAGGTGAATCTTCTGCGCAGTTTTGATATCAACCCCTCATTTCTTAATGATCCCGCGCTTAACCAGATCAAAGAGCAAAAGCGAGAGCACTATAAAAAGCAATATTTTTTCAAGACGATGAATGATGCGTACATATTCATTCCTCTTGTGAAAAAGATGATCTCTGATTCAGGTGTTCCCAACGAGATCTTGTATCTTGCCATGGCAGAGTCTAACTTTTCCACCCGCGCCTATTCCAAGAAAAAAGCTTCGGGTATGTGGCAGTTTATGCCCTATACCGGTCGTCTTTACGGCCTTAAAATCGACGATTATGTGGATGAGCGCAGGGACTTGGTCAAGTCGACCGAGGCGGCAGTCAAATATTTAAATGCGCTACATAATAAATTTGGTAAATGGTATCTGGCAGCTATAGCCTACAACTGTGGTGAAGGCAGGCTTCGTAAAGCAATCAAAAAAGCTGGAACTGACGAACTTGATGTCTTGCTGGATCCCAATAAAAAATACATACCGGCAGAAAGTCGAAGGTACATCCGTAAGATCATTGCATTGGCATTGTTGGGATATGACGAAGCTTATATGATAGAAAACGAATGCGATTACCTTCTTAACCGCGGTAATGCCTATTCTTTAGCAACAGTCGAGGTGCCTGCAGGCGAGAGCTTAGTGCATATCTCAAAAATGATCTCGATGCCGGTTGCTGATCTTAAAAAATTAAACAGACACCTGAAATATGATTTCGTACCGCCTTACGGCAAAACGTATCCTGTCTATATCCCCTACATCAAACTCTCGGACTTTAAGACTAAATACAAACCGGCGGAACTTAAGACGATGTATCTTGTCCACACGGTGACTTCAGGCGATAATCTCTCCTATCTTGGAAAAAAGTACGGCATCCCCTACAAGCGTATTGAGGACTTTAACAAGCTTAAGACAAGTAGACTCTCGTTGAAGCAGAAACTTATCATTCCGGTCAATAAGCTTTCCGGTGGCAGCAATACCCATTACACCGTAAAAAATGGTGACACTCTTGATTCTATATCCAAAAGTTTCAAGCTGTCTATTGCTGATCTTAAAAAGAAAAACAGACTACACTCTGATATCATCAAGATAGGGGATAAGCTTAGTGTATACTAGAGGGCTTGTCATTCTGTCGGTGTCTTTGCTTCTTTTTAGCGGGTGCAGTCGAAAACCTATCGACCGTACGAGTGGCGCTTACCGGGCTCCCGTTGCCAATTCAGCAACACCGGGCAGACTTAATCATCCTACGATGCGTCCTTATACGGTTATGGGAAAACGTTACTATCCTACAGTCGTACGTGTTGGAGAGGAATTTAGAGGCCGAGCTAGCTGGTATGGCCCTGATTTTCATGGAAAAAAGACCTCTAACGGGGAAACCTATAATATGTGGCAGATGACAGCTGCACATAAGACGCTTCCTATGAACACGGTCGTTCGTGTTACGAACAAGAACAATGGGAAAAGCGTTGTTGTCCGTATCAATGACAGAGGACCTTTTGTCAATACACGCATTATCGATCTGTCTAAAAAAGCGGCATCTGAGCTTGATATGATCTCTACGGGTACTGCTCCTGTGAGTCTGGAGGTCTTAGGTTTTAACAAGAAAGGTCAAACGCAGATCACAAAGACATCCATACAAAAAGATGTCAAAGAACAGGTGATGGGAAAATATGCCCTGCAAATCGGCTCTTTTAGTAAAATAGAGGGTGCAATTTCTTATCAAGAACGCTATAATAATGCATCTGGTCGCTATAAAACTGTCATAAAAGACATCGAGGCTGACGGCAGACGTCTGTTCAAAGTCCTCTTAACAGGTTTTGAGAGTGAAGATGAGACACGCGACTATAAAGAGAGCCATTTTGAAGGCGCTTTCATAGTAAGAGAATAACTGAGTCAAGGATACATATGACAAAGATTGAGAGAAAGACAAAAGAGACTGATATCAAGGTTGAGCTAAATCTGTATGGTGAGGGGCTTAGTGATATAGATACGGGCGTAGGTTTTTTTGATCACATGCTTGAAAGTTTCAGTAAGCATGCGCTTATCGACTTAAATGTACGCTGCAAAGGCGATACGCATATTGATGACCACCACAGTGTTGAAGACGTCGGTATTGCAATAGGACAAGCTTTGAAAAGCGCCATCTATCCCATCGCGATGATAGAGCGTTTCGGTTCATGCGCTGTCGTTATGGATGAAACGTGTGTTGAGTGTGATCTTGACCTAAGTAACAGACCGTTTTTAGTCTATGAGATTGATGTCGAAGGCAAAGTAGGGCAGTTTGATGTTGAACTTGCAGAAGAGTTCTTTCGAGCTGTCGTCTTCAATGCCGGTATTACGGCACACATTGTCATGAAGCGCGGCAAGAACAAGCACCACATCATCGAAGCTGCTTTCAAGTCATTGGCCGTTGCTCTACGCAGAGCCACAACAATAAACGAGAGAATCTCGATCCCTAGTACAAAAGGTGTGTTGTGATAGAACTTTTGGTCCTTGATGTAGATGGATGCCTGACAAATGGTCAGATCACTTATACTGAAAATGGTGATGAGATCAAGGCTTTTAATGTCAAAGACGGCCTGGCGGTCAGTTCATGGATTCGTTTGGGCA
>JBFEYG010000091.1:0-9392 GCA_041562275.1 Sulfurimonadaceae bacterium
GACGCAAACGGGGCACAAACCTCATGGGACTACTTTAAAGGCGATACCTATAAAGCAGATTCACGTCATCTCAAAGACTTTTTACAAAAATACTCTTCGGACAGAGGAAAACACAACTCCTGCTTTTAATACGTATTTTCGTCTAATCACACCCTCCACTCTTTTCGCCTGCCCACTCTGTCAGACATCCTTGGCAAAGGACTTTCACACAGATCGCCAGGCTATAAGAAAAATTTATTATTTTTCAGTATACTTAAGTCAGTGAAAGGGAAAAATGATGTTTATACGTTTTTTAATATTATCTATGTTTTTTCCTATTTTTCTATTTTCTACAACCGTCTTAACTGACTCAATCAAAAAATATGATGCTTTTTCGATAGGTTACTTCTATAATGAGCAGAACCGGTTCTCTATAGATGAAGTCACCGCACTGGAGTTTGATAAAGCTCCTAACCAGTTCAGTTTCGGATACCGCGAAGCGGATGCCTGGTTCAAGATAGAGCTTATGAACAAAAGTCAGACCGATACGTATGTCCTCTACTTTACGGAACCCTTATGGGAAGAGTTTGATCTGTATGAACCTACCGAGCAAGAGTGGGAAGTCCATCATGCCGGTCTTCTGACCTCCTTGGATGATAGACAGATCAATGATGTCAATCCCGCTTTTTTTATTTCTATTCCCCAAGGTACCAGCAAGACCTTTTACATCCGAGGAAAAAGCGTCTCTTCTCAGATCGGAGAGTTCCAGATCTTCAGCGAAAAGGAGTTCTTTAGGCCGACCCGAATCACTATCACGCATCTGTACATAGTCTATATCTCTTTTTTGATCGTCATCGCATTCTTTAATATATATCTTTTCATGGCGCAAAGGGAAGCCATCTATGCCTACTACATCGGCTATCTCTTCGCCCTTGGCATTTGGATTACCGTATTAAGCGGGGCCTATCTCATCCTCGGTGCTGCACCCTGGAATGAAGGTCTGCACGCCTCGGGCAGTCTGGTCGCACTCTTACTGATACTCTTTTCAGGCGCCTTTCTTGAACTCAAAAAACGTCTCCCCAGCATGTTCTACGTCTTCAATGCCTTTGCTTTTGTCATCGGACTGCTCGGTATCTCTATTGCACTGCAAGTGCCCTATACCCCTTTGCTCTTAAACCTTGTGACCTCTCTCTTTTTTACCCTCTTGCTTTTCATATCGATAAAGGTATGGAAACAGGGGCATCTTAAGATGCGCTATTACCTTATCGCGATGATGGTCTACATGCCGGCTATGGGTATGATGACCCTTAATTTCAACCATGTTATTGACAATACAGACCTTACACGATATGCCTTTGCCTTTGGCTCTTTCATCGAAGTACTCTTCTTTAACTCTTTGATGGTCAGCCGTTATCATGAACTTTATATGGATAAGATCCGCATACAAAATGAACTGATAAACGGAAAAGAGAAGTATCAAAAAGAGTTGGAAGACGAGATAAAAACACGTACGAATGATCTTCAAACGACAAATCAACGTCTCCTCAGCCAGACAAAGGAACTTGAGCAGATCAAAGAAAAATTGACCCAGCAAGCCACCACCGATTCTCTCTCATCCTTGTACAACAGACGATACTTTACAGATGTATCCGTGAGAAGTTTTGACGGAGCTTTGCGTTATAAAAAGGACCTTACTATCATGATGTTGGACCTCGATGACTTCAAAGAGATCAATGATACCTACGGACATGCTATCGGAGACAAGGTCATAGTCAAGTCAGCACAGATCATCAAAGACACTATACGAAGCAGTGACATAGCCGCACGTTACGGAGGAGAGGAGTTCATCATCCTCGTACCCCAAATCAATTCCGAAGAGACCTTGGCTCTGGCCAACAGAATACTTAAAGATATCGAAACAGCTACGGTAACGACCGATACGGGCGAAACTGTCGATTTCACTGTCAGCATAGGGATCGCTCATCTTCAAGCAGAGAAAGACACCAACATCGAACAGGTCATACACAGAGCAGACCAAGCCCTCTACACAGCAAAAGCGAACAATAAGAACCAGGTCGTAGAACAGAACTAGGCACGACATATGATCAAGTGGAACGTAGTATAAGTCTTTTTAAAGACTTATAGGTGCATAATAAATGCAGGAGAATTATTATGGATGTAGATGCTTATACAATCTTATACTTGGCCCCTGTCTTCCTTCTTGGTGCATACATCATCAATCTTCTTTGGGGGGATAGTGAAGGGTAAGTCTTTCTCTCATACAGACTCAGAAGACCGTATCATTGTAACCACGGAAAAACTACACTCAACTTACGAGTAGTAGGCCAAAAGTGCTGCCGTCACAGCAACGTTCAATGATTCTACCCCGTTTCGCATAGGGATAGAAAGTGTTTTGTTCGCAAGTCTTTCAACTGCTTTACTGACGCCTTCGGATTCATTTCCCAGGACAAAGACCGTCTTCTCTCCCAGTGTGAGATCAAAGAGTGATGCTTCTGCATGTGAAGAAAGTGCATAGATATCTGCTCCGTCTTTTTTAAACGCGGGCAGACTTTCTTCCAGCTCATCGCAATATAGAATTGTCGTTTTAAAAAGAGTACCCGCGCTGGCCTTAATGACTAAAGG
This sequence comes from Sulfurimonadaceae bacterium, assembly GCA_041562275.1. Lineage (GTDB taxonomy): Bacteria > Campylobacterota > Campylobacteria > Campylobacterales > Sulfurimonadaceae. The sequence goes on from JBFEYG010000091.1 coordinate 2,623, forward strand.
CGAGATCTTCGCCGAACCTTTTTTCGGCAAGATAATACCGTCTACAAAACCCGCAGCCACGGAACGAATGATCATCCCAAGGTTTTGCGGGTTATGCACCGAATCTAAGGCTATGTAACGGTAGGATTGTGTCGGCCTCCGTAGAAACTCTTCGGCCGATAGATATGAGTTTGCTTCAATATCTGCGGCAATCCCCTGGTCTTGTTTCGCATTTTTAGATATGCGTGAAAGGGCCTGTTTTGAATGGTAAACAACTTCCACCCCCCTCGTCTCGCATAGATCCAGTATCTTTGATATCACGCCGTCTGTCTTGTTTGAATCCGCCATATGTACTTTCGTCACGCGGACATCTTTTTCTTCCAAAATCTCAAGGACAACATTGCGTCCATAGACTGTTATCAGACGTTCGAAGTTTTTCTTTTTTTCATTATAAGCTGATGAATTTTGCATTTTGGACTATGCCTTTTGTGGAAGTGTTTTAGAGAGTACGAAGTACCCGATGATACCTGAGAGAAGCGAACCGATCAAGATCCCCATCCGTTCATCTACAAGTTCATAGCATGCACCCTCATGACACTCGAAAGCCAAAGAACCAATAAAAAGGCTCATTGTAAACCCGATGCCGCTCAAGATAGCCAATCCGTATACACTGCCCCAAGTGATCCCGTCCGAGAGTGTCCCCAGGCGAAGTCTGATCGCAAGGTATGAAAACAGAAAAACGCCTAACTGCTTGCCCAAGAACAGACCTAAAACGATTCCCATCGTCATACTGTCTGTAAAGTCTTTGATTGTGACATTGCCAAAACTCACACCGGCATTGGCAAACGCGAAGAGAGGCAGTATGACAAAATTGACAGGGGCGTGCAGGGAATGCTCAAGCTCATGAAAACTGTGATAATTGTTCTTGATCGGGATCATCAAACCTAGAATAACACCGGCAAGCGTAGCATGTACTCCCGATTTAAGTACAGCCGTCCATAACACAAGTCCAACAAGGATATAGGCCGTATTGTTGGTTACTCCGCTCCTGTTCATTATCAGAAGCAGAAGGATCATGACCGCTGCAATGGCCAAAGAACTAAGCGACATACTGGAGGTATAAAATATTGCTATCACAATGATCGCACCAAGATCATCAATGATAGCCAAGGCCAGAAGAAAGACTTTTAACTGGGCAGGCACACGTGTGCCTAAAAGTGATAATATCCCCAGAGCAAAGGCAATATCGGTCGCCATCGGAATGGCCCATCCCTGCATAGCCGCTTCATTTCCCCAATTGAAAAAAGCATAGATCCCTGCCGGAACGATCATCCCTCCAAAGGCGGCAAATGTCGGTAAAGCCAACTTGCTCCTGTCGCTTAGACTTCCTTCTACGACTTCACGTTTTATCTCAAGTCCAACCATGAAAAAGAAGACTGCCATCAGACCGTCATTGATCCAAAGAAGAAGAGGTTTTGCGATGTTAAAATCCCCGAACATCACCATGACCGGTGTTTCCATCATCTTGTCATAAGCATCCGTCAAAGGAGAATTTGCCATCGCCATCGCCAGTATGGTTGCGATCATCAGTAAAATACCGACGGCAGATTCCTTTTTAAAAAAACCGAGTAAAGAGTATTTAATGTCATTTTTCATGCTGTATCCATTGAATAGAACTCATCACAAGCCCTTAATAATTTCACGATTATAGCATCTTTGAAAACAATGAAGTGTTATGATTTAACACCTAGATCATAACGATAAGGAAATCCGAATGTATTGTACAGCAAGGCTTATAATCAGTGTCTACATATCCCACTAAAACTAAGGGCGTATGCCTTTGCAATTGATGATTCATCAGGTATATCAAATAGGCTTGTTCTCATACCACGAATAACTTTTCTTTCTCCTGTTGCATTTGCGACAAGATTGACTCTATCCCCTTGGTTAACCCTTGCTTCATCATTATCATCTTCAATATAATACTCTTCACCATTGGCTTTAACAATAAATGCATCTTTTCCTAACCACTGTGTCACAGTACCCTGTAAATGTATTTTTGTTCCCCTACTTGCTAGATTAGAACTGTTTGGTTCATACCCACATTCCCGTATTATAGACTCTCTGGCCTGTGCTTTTTCAGATGCCCATTTCTTCTTTAATCGCTTGTCTTCTAAATCTGCAAGACGCTTTTGTTCCCGTTTTCTTTTCTTGTATTCTTCTTTTTTAATAGCTTCAAGTTGTGCTGCTTCTCGTCTTTGTCTATCTATCTTTTTAGTGACTTTAGACACTCTATCAATATCATCAGCAACATGTTTTAGACCAAGTTTATGGGCTTTTTTATAAAACCCGCATGCTTTGTGATAACTTTTGTTCGTCCCTTTTCCATGTTCTTTTAAATAGCCAAGTTTATACATGCTATCTGCGCTCGGCTCAGACTGTAATAACAACTTATACGCTTTCTTATAGGATTTGCTATCAAAATATAGTTTTCCTAAAGGATAATAAGCCTGTTTATATTCTTGCTTTGACGAAGCACTTAAATATTTTATCGCTTCACTCTCATCCTCTTGTTTTAACAATAACATCCCATATGTATATTGTGCTTTAGCATAGCCTGTATCAGCAGAAGCCTTTAGCCATTTTTTAGACTTTTTTAGGTCTTTACTCACCCCTTTGCCTGTCTTGTACAAAGAATATAATTTATATTGAGAAGTCGCATTACCTGATTCTGCCGACTTGGTATACCAAAGAAAAGATTTATCATATTCTTTCCTATCCTCATATATTTTAGCAATTTCAAATGTAGAGGTCTCGTCTCCATTTTTTACTGCCAGCATATAACAATCCAAGGCCTTTTCTTTTGAGGTATCATAATAGGTGTCTCCGCATAAACGACCTGCAGCCCTATGTCCAAGCCTAGCTGACTCCACTAAGAGGGGGAGCCCTTCGTCAAGCTTTCCTTGACTGACTAACTTCTCTCCCATTTCATATTTATCATCCGAATGTTTCTTTTGAAATTTTTTATATTTTTCATTCGTCTTAAATATTGACGCATTCTCATACATATAATTATAATAGTTTATATTCATCGGATGCGAAGGAAAGTCGATCAACTTCCTAAAGAGGTCAAGATCATTTGCATCCATAGCTTTATACAATTGTGACTCAACAATTAAATTCAAATGTGTATATTGAAGATCGAGCTTTTTTCTTGCATTATTATACTGATGTGTAGCCCTTAAATAACGAGGGTCGTTTTTATATTGTTTCTTTAAGACAAGCGCATCATTGCTCACTTGCAGTCTTTGGGCAAAATCCAAACACTCTTGCACTACGTTTTGCATACCTTCTGTCTCATCTTTTATGATATCCATACAAGACTTTTGTATAGGATCATATACAGACAACTCATTTTCCAAACCAACAGGTTTCACAGTATCCATACAGGCAGATACAAATAATCCGAGCAACGGTAAAAAATATTTTTTCATGCCATGATTGTATCTTACACAACTTTATTACACTTTAGATGATGATAACCATACGCATAAATTTAATCATAAAAGAGATATTGGGAGGGAGGAAGAAAGACCCCGCCCTAAGGCGGATGATCTAGTCTATTAGAAAAGTAGACTTATACTAATCTTGCAGTGATCGCTTCAGGTGAGAAACCAAACTTGTCAAACAACTGGCCGGCAGGTGCAGAAGCACCGAAAGTCTCCATAGAGATGACCTCGTCTGCAAATCTGTACCATTCAAGACCGCGTGCCGCTTCTATAGCAACGACTTTGTCTGTTTTGATGATAGCGTCTAGATATGCCTTATCCTGCTCGATCAACAGATCAAAACACGGGACAGAGACGACATTCGCATTGACACCTTTGGATGCCAACAGTTCTTTTGTCTTCATCGCTGTCTCGACTTCTGAACCCGAAGCCATGAGTGTGATCGTCGCATTCGCAGACTCTTCTAAAAGATATCCGCCTTTTGAAGCCTCTCCGTAAACCGCTGCCGGAAGAAGAGCAAGGTTTTGACGTGAACAGACAAAAGCTGACGGTGACTTTGTCATACCAAGAGCGGTCTTCCATGCTTCGACATTCTCGTTTCCGTCTGCCGGACGCCATACGTAAAAGTTAGGCAATGCACGAAACTGTGAAAGGTGCTCAATTGGCTGGTGTGTAGGACCGTCTTCACCTACGCCGATGCTGTCGTGCGTCCAGACAAAGAACTGCTGGATACCGGCAAGTGCTGCGATACGGGCTGCCGGCTTAAGGTAGTCAGAAAAGACGAAGAATGTCGCGGAAAACGGCATCAACGGACCATACAATGCGATAGCATTCGTGATCGAAGCCATAGCATGCTCACGAATACCGAAATAGATGTTTTTACCCTTTGGAAAGACACCCATGTCTTTCATATCCGTCTTGTTTGACGGACTCAGGTCAGCCGAACCGCCCAAGAAGCCTGGGATAGCTTTGGCAATCGCATTGAGTACTTTCCCGTTTGTACTGCGTGTCGCATCTGCTTTGTCAAACGTCGGCCACTGTATACGTGAAAAATCCGGGTTCAGCAGTGCATCAAGCGCTTCGTTCTGTTCCATCAAAGGAAGTTCTTTAAGACGGTGCTTCCACTCACGCTCAGCCAGGTCCCCTGTCTCTATAGCACATCTGAAACGTGCCATCACGTCCTCATCTACAAAGAACTTCTTATCAGGGTCAAAACCGGCGGCTGCTTTTGCCTTGGTGATGACATCATCACCAAGAGGTGCCCCGTGGGAGTGGTGTGAGCCTTCAAGCTCTCCTGCACCTTTTGCGATCAATGTATGTGCAATGATCAGAGATGGCTTGTCCGAGGCCTTTGCCTGTATGATCGCTGCATCGATCGCTTCATAGTTATGCCCGTCGATCTCTTGGACATCCCAACCCTGTGACTCAAAACGTTTTTGGATGTTTTCTGAGATACTCAGTTCCGTAGAGCCCTCGATCGTAATATTGTTAGAGTCATAGATCAGGATCAGATTGTCAAGTTTGTTATGACCTGCGATCGAGCAGGCCTCATAGGAAATACCCTCTTCAAGATCGCCATCCCCACACAGACAATAGACATGGTGGTCGATGACCTTGGCTGTCTCTGAGTTGGTCTGTGCACCTACAAACTTTGACGCCATAGAGAAACCGACGGCATTGGCAACACCCTGGCCCAAAGGACCCGTAGTGATCTCAACACCTTCAGTATGGCCGTATTCCGGATGGCCCGGAGTCTTTGAGTCAAGCTGGCGAAAGTCCTGAAGGTCTTGCATCTCAAGTCCATATCCCCACAGATAATAAAGTGAATAGATAAGGCCTGTTGCATGTCCGCCGGAGAAGACCAAACGGTCACGGTTCAACCACGAAGGGTTTTTAGGGTTGTGTGAAAGGTGTTCACTCAGTACTACAGCGATATCCGCCAAACCCATAGGTGCACCCGGGTGGCCCGAGTTTGCTGCTTGAACCATATCGGCTGCTAAAAATCGAATCGTGTCTGCCATCTTTTGACGCATGATGTTTTCCTTGTGTGTTCTGGTAAATAAAGCAAAACCCGTCTAAACGGGTTTCAATTTACTTACTTATGTCGTACGAGATACTCACTGAGTATCGGTGAAAGCTCTTTGTAAAGGTTTGGACTAAAACCTTGAAGCTGGGTATTCAACTCTTCTGCCAAGCCATTTGCCTCGTTCATAGCACTCTCCAGACCCAGCAAGGTGACAAAACTGTTTTTGTCCCCGTCGTTCTGTGTGGTCTTCCCTGCTTCTTCAGAGCTCTGGGTCACGTCCAGGATGTCGTCTTGGACCTGAAAAAGAAGTCCCAGCTTGATACCGAAGTCATACAGAGCATCGGCTGTCTCTTTTTGGCCGACAATGATAGCACCCATCTTCAGTGAAGCCGCGATCAATTTTGCTGTCTTGTTGATATGCAGGGTCTTGATCTGCTCAAGCGACAAAGGCTGGTTCTCAAAGTGACAATCGATCGCCTGCCCCAGGACCATACCGCCTAAACCGCCGTTGACCGCAAGCTCTCTGATAAGCTTGACACGCACTTCATCCGAAAAAGCAGATTTTGCCAGCACTTCAAAGGCGTACGTGTTCAAAGCATCGCCCACAAGAACCGCCGTGACTTCATCATACGTGACATGCAGGGTCTTGTGTCCGCGGCGAAGGTCAGCATCATCCATAGCCGGAAGATCATCATGGATAAGCGAATAGGTATGTAAAAGTTCGATTGCGTAGGCAGCTGCATTCGCCGAATCCAAAAGAAGGGTGTTATAGGCTCTTACCACCGCCAGAAGCAGAGCAGGACGAAAGCGTTTTCCCCCGGCTAAAAGCATTTCATGCAACGCTTTCTCATAATGGGGATGAAAACTTTCCGCCTTGGGAAGATGGGAACTTAAATACGCTTCGAATGCCTGCAATATGACCTACTTGTTTTTAGTAACGAAATTATACATGTTCTTTACTGTTTTATGGCTTACTGAAGTGGATGAAAAAATCAAATCCGCTTCGTCTGAACAGCAAGAGGACCATCTTGTTCGGACTGCTTTTTTCCTTAGAGAGGAGCTGACGGATCTCCGCCAGTGTTGTGACCTCTTTTCCCATCACAGAAAGAAGCCTGTCATCCTTCTTGATCTCATACTTGGCATTATCCTCTTTTACTATCAAGTTTTCATCAAGGGACAATCCAAAAAGATCAAAAAAGCTTTCCGGAACAAGCCCTCCGCTGAGACGTTTTTGAAAGAGTGCATCCAGCTTGAGC
>JBFEYG010000092.1:0-9330 GCA_041562275.1 Sulfurimonadaceae bacterium
GCGGTAATCGTGCAAAGAAGCTTTCCTATAACAGTAGAAGCAGATTTGGATGCAATGATCAGTATCTGACGTTCTTTGCTCAAAAGGCTCTCAAGATGTAAAAAGAGTGCATTGTCATTTTCAGGATAGAAATAATAGGTATCGATCTCACCTACGTGTTTGTGGAGCTGACGTTTGATATATTCCTGAAAAGGGAGGTTGGATTGAAACTTTCTTCCCACAAATAAAACGATTTTTTCCACATCTCATCCTTCATAATTAATCGAAAAAGTATAGCACACTTCAAAAAACAAACAAAAGCAACACGCTTGGCAAGTTCCTGCAGTATTGTGTTTTCAAGTATATCAGCCTGTTTTAATCGCACAATAGATATAATGCAAAACTTTTTTACAAAGGTGTCTCAGTTGTTGGAGATGCCCTTAATACTTAGGATATTTGATGAACTACAAAGACACACTTCTTCTTCCAAATACAGCTTTCCCGATGCGAGGAAACCTACTGAACAACGAGGCACCGCGTTATGCATCATGGTTTGAAAAAGATGTTTATGCCAAGATGAAGAAAAACCGTGAGGGCGCTGAGAGCTTCACGCTTCATGACGGTCCGCCTTATGCCAATGGCCATACACACATTGGTCATGCACTGAACAAGATCTTAAAAGATATCATCATCAAGCAAAACTATTTTAACGGCAAGTCGGTCCGTTTTACGCCGGGTTGGGACTGTCACGGCCTACCGATCGAACAGCAGGTGGAGAAAAAACTCGGCGGAAAAGCGAAGAAAGAGCTTCTTGAGACTTCAGAAGTGCGCCGTTTGTGTAGAGAGCATGCTGCAAAATTTGTGGATATTCAGCGTGAAGAGTTTAAAGAGCTGGGGATCATCGCCGACTGGGACAAGCCTTATGTGACGATGGACTACAAGTTTGAAGCCAATATCTACCGTACGCTCTGTGCAGTAGCGAAGAAGGGTCTTTTGACTGAACGTTCCAAACCTGTCTTCTGGTCGTGGGCAGAACGTACTGCACTTGCCGAAGCCGAGGTCGAATATGAGGACAAGGAGGACTTCTCTATCTTTGTCGCTTTTGAGCTTTCGGATGAAGCAAAGGTACGTACTTCTATCGAGGGGAATGCGGCTTTGGTCATCTGGACGACGACTCCGTGGACGCTTCCTGCCAATACCGGTATCGCACTTAATCCGGAAGAAAAATATGTCCGTACTTCTGACGGCTATATCGTCGCACAAAAACTCTACGATCAGATGATAGAGCAAGAGGTTGTCAAAGGCGAGGTTGTTCAGACTTTTGACGCAACAGTTTTTGACAAGCTTCACGCCATCAATCCTCTTAACGGAAGAGCCTCACAGATCGTGTTGGGTGAGCATGTCTTGATGGAAAACGGTACGGGATGTGTCCATACCGCCCCGGGACATGGTGAGGACGATTACCGTGTAGGTCTGAAATATAATCTTGAAGTCGTTATGCCGGTCGATGAGACAGGATGCTATGACGAGACGGTTGTCAAAGAGAAGCTTCTTCCTAATCCTGAAGAGTTTGTCGGAAAACATATCTTTAAATGCAACGAGACGATCAATGAGCTTCTGGGGGATAAGCTTCTTAAAGTATCCAAGTTCATGCACTCCTATCCACACTGCTGGCGTTCACATACGCCATTGATCTTTAGAGCGACAAAGCAGTGGTTTATTTCGGTGGATGAAAAACCTGAAGGGGAGTCTAAGACACTGCGCGAGATTGCGATGGACGGAGTGGAGCAGACCTCTTTTTATCCTGAAACAGGCCGCAGACGTTTGACATCTATGGTGCAAAATCGTCCGGACTGGTGTATCTCCCGTCAACGTGACTGGGGTGTGCCTATCGCATTTTTCCGTGTGAAAGCGACAGGTGAAGTGCTTTTAGATGAGAAGGTCCTCAATTACACAGCGATGATCTTTGAGATGCAAGGTTCAGACGCCTGGTACTCGATGCCGATCGAACATCTTATGTATCCGGGAAGCGGGTATAAAGCTGAAGAACTTGAAAAAGTGACGGATATCCTAGATGTCTGGTTTGACTCAGGATCAACCTGGAACTCTGTGCTTAAGTCACGTAACTATGATGCGGGTAAATATCAGGCTGACCTTTACTTAGAAGGTTCGGATCAACACAGAGGATGGTTCCAATCTTCTCTATTTCTCTCTGCTGCAGTCGAGCACAAGGCGCCGTATAAAGCACTCTTGACACACGGGTTTACTGTGGATGGCAAAGGTGAGAAGATGTCCAAGTCCAAGGGCAATGTCATCGCTCCTGAAAAGGTCATCAAAGAGTACGGTTCGGAGATCTTGCGTCTTTGGGTCGCTCTTTCAGACTATCAGACGGATCTGAAGATTTCGGATGACATCTTGAAGCAGACGGCAGAGCAGTACCGAAAGATTCGCAATACCTTCAGGTTCTTGTTGGCAAATGTGGATGACCTGGAGAGCATTCTACCTTATGAAGAGTTGGGTGAACTGGACAAATGGATCGTATCCAAGGCCAGTATCGTCTTTGATGATGCCCATGACCTATTCGGAAAATACAATTATGTACAAGGGATGAGTGTAATCACCAACTTCATCGTCAATGAGCTTTCAGGTATCTATCTGGCCGTGACGAAAGACAGTCTGTATTGTGATGCAAAAGACTCCGTAACACGTCGCGGATCGCAATCGGCTATGGCGATCATATTAAAACCGCTCTTGCTTCTATTGGCCCCGGTGCTTACCTACACGGCAGATGAGATCCTGGAGACTCTTCCAGCAGTTTTAAAAGGTGATGCAGAAGATATTTTTGATCTGGTCTATGAGGCGATTGATGCGCCGGCTTCTTTGTTTGATGAAGTCTATATGTCAGAGGCGAGAGACCGTTTCTCTGTTATAGTCGATGCGCTCAAAAAAGAGAAGAAGATCAAAGACACACTCGAACTGGTCATCTATGCCGAGAGTGACAAATTAAAAGCACTTGAACGCTCAGATGCTGAAGACTGGTTCCAGGTCTCGAAGGTCATCTTCCATGATGAAGCTGATGAACTGGGAACATTTGAAGTTGAAGGTGACACGTTTAAAATACTAAGAGCAGACAAGGCAAAGTGTCCTCGTTGTTGGAAGTTCAGAGCCAAAGAAGAAAACTGCCTGTGCGAACGATGTGCAGAGGTTATGGCCTGATGCCCAGTTTGAATGAAGCCGTTCCTTTCTGGTTTATCCTTGCAACGGTAGGAATGATATTTGTATTGATATTCATAGCAATTTTTATAATCAAAAAGAAAAAGGAGACGATGTGATAACTCTTAAAGAAGCCTTGACTCTTTCAAATGAAGAGATCAAAGCTTTTCGTGAAGAACTTAAAAAAGAGATCGAAGCGAAAAAAGAGCTTAACGCTTATGTCGGTATGGAAGAGTCGGGCGAAGGTATTCCTCTTCTGATCAAAGACAATATCCAGGTCAAAGAGTGGTCGGTAACGGGAGGCTCGAAGATCCTTCAGGGCTATATCGCACCTTATGATGCCACGGTTATCACCAACCTGCGTTCAAAAGGGCTCTCTCCTTTCGGGCGTGCCAATATGGACGAGTTTGCGATGGGTTCGACGACAGAAAGTTCATACTACGGAAAGACTTTGAATCCTATCAATACTGATTGCGTACCGGGGGGAAGTTCAGGCGGATCTGCAGCTGCCGTTGCCGGAGGGATCGCTATAGCAGCGCTTGGTTCGGATACGGGCGGTTCTATTCGTCAGCCGGCCGCTTTTTGCGGTATCGTTGGGATGAAGCCGACTTACGGCCGTGTCTCACGTTACGGTCTGGGGGCCTACGCTTCTTCGCTTGATCAGATTGGGCCATTGACGCAGAACGTCGAAGACGCGGCTATCTTGTACGATATGATCGCAGGCTATGACCCTAAAGATTCGACTTCAGTCGACATGGATTATACACCGGTCAGTGAGAATCTTAACCCTGCTCGAAAGCTTCGCATCGCCGTTTTGCCGCATTTTGTACATGATGCAAGCGAGGCGATCAAGAAAGCCTATAATGAGACGATAGATGTTTTAAAGGCTCAGGGACATGAGATCATCGAAGCTGAACTGCTTGATGCAAAATATGATATCTCAGCTTATTATGTGACGGCAACGGCAGAAGCCTCTACAAACCTTGCACGGTACGACGGTATCCGTTACGGAAGCCGTGAAAAAGGTGAGAACCTTCAAGAGACTTTTATCAAGAGCCGTTCGGAAGGTTTCGGTGAAGAGGTGAAGCGTCGTATTCTTCTTGGAAACTTTGTACTTTCCAGCGGCTATTATGATGCTTATTATGTCAAAGCACAAAAAGTCCGACGTCTTATCAAGCAAGACTTTGAACGTGTCTTCGAAAGTGCAGATCTGATCCTCTCACCTGTTGCCCCAAGCACGGCACCTAAGATAGGTGAACTTGAAGACCCGATGCAGATGTACCTTTCGGATATGTACACGATCTCTGTTAACCTTGCAGGTCTTCCTGCTCTGTCTCTGCCTGTTGCTACGGCAGATAACGGGATGCCAGTCGGCCTGCAACTGATCGCAAAGGCATTCGATGAACAAACACTATTTGACGGGGCACTTGGCCTTGAAAACGCACTAAAAGGAGATGCATAATGAATATTAAAAAAAGAGCACTTACATTTGAAGATGTATTGTTAGTACCGCAGTACTCGGAAGTCCTGCCAAAAGAGGTAAGTATCGCTACGAAGCTGACGAAAAATATCAGTCTTAATATTCCTATGATCTCCGCGGCGATGGATACGGTAACAGAACACCGTGCTGCCATTGCAATGGCACACCTCGGCGGGATCGGTATTATCCATAAGAATATGGACGTCGAAGCGCAGGTGGCTGAAGTCAAACGTGTTAAGAAGAGTGAGAACGGTCTGATCACGGATCCTGTCTACGTCCATCCTGAGATGACATTGGCTGAAGCCCGTCGTGTGATGGGTGCTGCCGGTATTACGGGTGTTCCTGTCGTAGATGCACATGATAAACTTTTAGGTATTATGACTAACCGTGATATCCGTTTCCAAAAAGACGAGAGTATCAAGGTGGAAGAGCTGATGACACCAATGCCGTTGATGACGATCGGACATGGGGCGAGCCTGGAAGATGCCAAAGACATCATGCATGTCAACAAGATCGAAAAACTTCCTGTCATTGATAATGAAGGTAACCTTAAAGGCCTTTTTACTATCAAGGACGTCAAGAAGAACGTAGCCTATCCTAATGCTAACAAAGATGAGTTCGGCCGTTTACGTGTCGGTGCTGCGATCGGTGTTGGGCAGATGGACAGAGCAAAAGCACTGGTTGATGCCGGTGTTGATGTTCTTGTCCTTGATTCGGCTCACGGCCACTCCAAGGGAATCCTGGATACGGTTAAAGCGATCAAAGCTGAGATGGAGATCGATATCATAGCCGGAAACGTTGCGACAGCCGAAGCGACAAAAGCCTTGATCGATGCAGGTGCCGACGGGGTAAAAGTCGGTATCGGACCGGGGTCTATCTGTACTACGCGTATCGTTGCCGGTGTGGGTGTCCCTCAGATATCTGCTATCGATGAGTGTGCTGCAGAGGGTGCAAAGTATGGTGTCCCTATCATCGCAGACGGCGGTATCAAATACTCAGGCGATATGGCCAAGGCTTTGGCGGTGGGTGCGTCAGCTATCATGGCAGGCTCACTGCTTGCGGGTACGGAAGAGTCTCCGGGTGAGACGACGATCTATCAGGGCCGTAAGTACAAGTCATACCGCGGTATGGGCTCTATCGGTGCTATGCAAAAAGGAAGTACGGACCGTTACTTTCAAGAAGGAACGGCGGCTGACAAGCTGGTTCCAGAAGGGATCGAAGGTCGTGTTGCTTACAGCGGTACGATCGCTGACGTCGTCCATCAGATGATAGGGGGGCTTCGCGCTTCAATGGGATATTGCGGTTCGAAGGATATCCCGACATTCTGGAAAAAAGCAGAGTTCGTCGAGATCACATCGGCAGGTCTTAAAGAGTCGCATGTCCATGATGTCATGATCACGCATGAAGCTCCGAACTACCACGTTTAGATTTAGAAGAAGCATCCTGTTACATTATAATGAGGGGGATGTCGGCATTTGATGCCGGAACCGAAATAGAGATTAGCAAAGAGGTCACACTCTTTTAACTTACTTTATTTCATCATGGAAAACAGTTAGATGGAAAACAAAAAGTTTTAACGTAACCTAAGTGCGGTTTACTGCATGTGGGCTTCACGCCGAGTGCGTGTGTAGTATGCCATTTCAAAGCATACTACTAACCAAGTGTTTACGTAGTGAAAGGGGCTTTTGCTCCTTTCGCGTATAAAATGATGGACAACAATAATACGGAAAACAAAGGATGAAAATTATGAAACAACAAACTGCTGCCCTACACGCGGGCTATACCAAAGACTCACAAAGCACAATGGCGGTGCCGATCTACCAGACAACAGCTTATGAATTCAGAGATGTAGAACACGCTGCAAACCTCTTTGCACTCAAAGAACTGGGGAATATCTATACCCGTCTGATGAACCCGACGACGGATGTCTTTGAAAAGCGTTTTGCCGAACTCGAAGGCGGAGAAGCGGGGATCGCTGCGGCCAGTGGCATGGCAGCGATCTTTTTTGCTATAGCAAATTGTGCAGAGGCGGGTGATAATATCATCTGTGCTTCTCAGCTTTACGGCGGAAGTCTTACTCAGACACAGCACACATTGAAGCGTTTTGGAATAGAAGCACGTTATTTTGATGTTCATAATCCTTCTGAGATAGAAGCCTTGGTGGACGAAAAGACCAAGTGTATCTTTTTCGAATCACTGACCAATCCGAGCATCGATGTGGCAGATATCTCTGCTATTACGGCTATTGCCAAAAAGCACGGCATTGTCTCTATTGTCGACAACACGGTCGCCACACCGATACTTTGCCAGCCTTTCAAGTACGGTGTGGATGTTACTGTTCACAGTGCAAGTAAGTATACGACAGGGCAGGGTCTTGCTATTGGCGGTATCCTGGTCGAGCGTAAAGGACTTTTGGAGCTTCTCAAGGGAAATCCACGCTATCCTCAGTTTAACGAGCCGGATGAATCGTATCACGGTCTTGTCTATGTGGATGTTCCGCTTCCTATCTTTACATTACGTATCAGACTTGGTCTTCTGCGTGATATTGGAGCGGTGGTATCACCGTTTAATTCATGGCTCTTTATCCAGGGTATGGAGCACCTGAGTCTTCGTATGAGAGAGCATTCTGCCAATGCACTTGCGATCGCTGAGTTTCTTGAAGCCCATCCGAAGGTCAGCAAGGTGAACTATCCAGGTCTCAAATCAAACAGCAATTATGCCAATGCCCAAAAATATTTCAAAGAGGGTATGAGTTCGGGTCTGTTGAGTTTTGAGGTTGCAGATATGCAAACAGCAGAAAAGATCGTCAATGCGACAGAACTTTACTCACTGGTTGTCAATATCGGAGACTCGAAGTCGATCATCACGCATCCTGCATCGACAACACACCAACAGCTTTCGACTGAAGAACTTGACAAGTGCGGTGTTCCCGCAGGCCTGATCCGTATCAGTGCCGGCCTTGAAGACAAGGAAGACTTGATAGCAGACCTTAAACAGGCACTAGAAAGTATTTAATTGAAAATAGAGACAAAAACAGCCCATTTTACCAATCCTCTGTATTTGGAAAGTGGGCGTATCCTAGAGCCTTATGACATCAGATATGAGACCTATGGCGAGCTTAACGAAGACAAAAGCAATGCCATATGGGTGACGCATGCCTTGACAGGAAGTCATCATGCTGCCGGTCTGTATGCGAATGAGAACAAGCCCGGCTGGTGGGATGGTCTTATCGGTCCTGGAAAGGCTGTGGATACGGACAGATACTTTGTGATCTGCTCCAATGTCATCGGCTCGTGTTTCGGATCAACGGGGCCCATGACAGATGACTACAGCACTCACAGCCCGTACCGTTACAAGTTCCCCGTCATAACGATCAAAGATATGGTCAAAGCTCAGCGTATTCTTCTCGACAGTCTGGGTATCTATAAACTTGAAGCGATCATCGGCGGTTCTATGGGCGGTATGCAGGCTCTTCAGGCTGCAGTAGACTTTCCAAACTTAGCCAACAAGGTCTTTGCTCTGGCCACGACCTCCGTTACTCGTCCCTGGGCAATCGCATTTAACAAGGTCGCTCAAGAAGCCATTTTGGAAGATCCTGCCTTTAAAAAAGGGTATTATGATCCGGAAGATATCAAGGCCAACGGTCTTGTCGGCTTGGCTGTGGGACGGATGGCAGGTCATATCAGTTTTCTTTCGCCTGACTCGATGGATAAAAAGTTCGGACGCGAGTATAAACGCAATGACGGTCTTTATGAACTGTTTGGTAAGTTCCAGGTCGAATCGTATCTGGAATACAACAGTTACAACTTTACGAAATGGTTTGATCCTCTTTCGTATCTCTATATCACCAAAGCGATCAATATCTTTGATCTGAGCCGAGGGTATGACTCTCTTGAAGAGGCCTTGGGCAATGTGAAGTCAGATATCCACCTTATAAGTTTTCAAAGTGATATGCTTTTTGAGCCGAAAGAGTCAAAAGAGGTTTTTGATATTATGCAGAAGCTTCATCCCAAAGAGCAGTCGTATTACCTGAACGTGGAAAGTTCTTATGGGCATGATGCCTTTTTGGTGGAGATAGACAAGTTTGAACATTATATCAAGGAGGCGTTAGATGGCTGAGAAGAAGAGCAGTCTGGTTGATTTTGAGAAGAAGCTGGAGGATGCGAAAGCGGTACTGGAGAAGCTGATGAATCCCGATCTTACACTGGATCAAAGTGTCAAGTCTTACAAAGAGGGGATGAAGACGCTTCAGGATGCACAGAAGATACTCGAAGAGGCCACCTTGGAGTTTGAGAAGATACAGGCAGAGGGGTCATGATGCGAGCAGCTATCTTACAGATCCCTTCGGTAGGTATGTCTACGGCAAAATTCGATTATTATCTTCGCATTGCCAAAAGCAAGGGGTGCAGGGTCGTCCTTCTTGGCGAGTATCTGCTTAATCGCTTTTTTAAAGAGCTGGAGAACACACCGATCTCCATGATCAAAGAGCAGAGTGACCATCATCATAAAACACTTAAAGCTCTGGCCAAAGAGTATGATATGAACATCATCGCACCCCTGGTCATAATCAAGAAGAAAAAGCCGTACAAGACCATTGTAAAGTTCTCTCCTACCTCTACCTCATATTACTATCAACAGATACTGATCAATTATAAACA
>JBFEYG010000093.1:0-9324 GCA_041562275.1 Sulfurimonadaceae bacterium
TAATGATTAAAATTTAATCATTAAACTGTATATTCTTCTTTTTGGCTGATATATAATCTTCTACATAAAACATGACATGAGCCATGAGGTAGTAAGCCTTATAAAAAAATAGTTAACGAGGAACCGGTAGATCTTATCTGCCTGGTTCAGGCGTTATCGATTTAAATTAAGGTGAGACAGAGGGATAAAAGCCCGGAGACCAAAAAAACCTCTTGCCGTGTTTTAAACTTAAAGTGAGTTCAGGAGAATTAAATGAAATTAATAAAAATGAGTTTGGTAGCAGGATTGTTACTAGGTGCAAATGTATATGCAGTAGATAATGTAAAAGTAAATGGTAGTGTACAGGTTCTATATGGTACAGATAAAGATAGTGCTACTGGTGAACCAGATATGTTTGATAAAGATGCTTCGTATTTTGATACAGCATTTCACTTAGGTCTTACTGCTGACCTTTCTGAAGGTGTTTCAACAGGTATTTCCGTTACAGCAGTTTCTTCACTTGGTACGGAAAATAATATTGCTACTCAGGCAAATGTATGGTCAGGTGCACATAACACAACTCTAGATGCTGATGGCAATGCTGAAATAATTGATGATGCAATGTGGATTGATGAAGCATGGCTTGCAGGTACAGCGGGTAAAACAACAGGTAAGATAGGTCGTATGGCACTTGATACTCCTTTGGCATTTACAGAAGCATGGGGTGCTTCGACAAATACTTTTGAAGCAGCGGTTGTTATCAATGAAGACCTTCCTGGTACGACACTTATGGGTGCATGGATCGGTAAATCAAACGGTTCAGGTGATGATTTAACTGCTAATGCTGGCGGTTCGATGACAGGTACAGACGGTAAGTTTAATACTTTTGCCGCGAACGGTGCATATGTAGTAGGTGCTATCAATAACTCGTTTGAACCATTAACAGCTAAGGCGTATTACTATGGAATGACATCACTTGCAGATGCTTACTGGCTTCAAGCAGATCTTAGTATAGAAGGTATCTCAGCCGGTGCACAGTATGCAAGTATTGATTCAGTAACTTCTGATGATGATAGTTCAGCGTATGCTGTAATGCTTGGATATGAGATTAAAGATGTTGTTAGTCTTTCAGCAGCATACTCTTCTGTTGATGATAAAGGTGACACTGCTCTTTCCAATGTCGCAACACGTGGTCAAAGTTCGGGTGCACAGACCCAACTGTACACAGAAGTATGGTGGTGGTATGGTACAGTAGCAGAGCTAGGTGCAGATACATTTACTGTTGCAGCTGAGACCAGTGTAGGTGATGGTTATGACTTATATCTAGGATACTGGAATTCGGATAATGACGTTCCTGGAGCGGCTACTCCTAGCCTAGACGAGGTTGCTTTTACAGTCTCTAAGTCTTATGGACCTTTAGATACTTCACTTGCACTTATCTATGATGACTTTGCTGCTGGCGAAGACTTAACGACTTTCCAAGTCTATTTAACATACAACTTCTAATCTTTGAAGTTCTTTTTCATTCTCAAGGTAACTTGAGAATGAAGTATTCTTTCCATTCTAAAAACCTTCATTACACTTCTTTAAGCTATTTTTTCATGACTGTCTCCTTGTAATTTAAAATTGATTACTTTTTAATCAGAATTTTGAACTCTATCAAATCATTTCCTATATAATTATCTGTAGAAAACATGACATGAGGTTATAAAACCTCAATTGTAATAACAGACGACTAGGGTTCCGGCAGAATTTCTGTGTCAGGTCCGAGAGTTGTCGACCTCTTGAATAGGGGTTACACGGAGGGATAAAAGCCCGGGAGATTTTAAAACCTCTTGCCGTGTTTTAACCTAAACCTATTCAGGAGTCTCTAATGAAACACCTCTTTCAATCCACATCAAAACTTTTAGTTGCCACATCACTGGTCATGGGTCTTAGCGCATCATCGCTTATGGCTGAAGTCAAAGACAAGTTCGAAGTCTCATGGACTATTTACGTTGGCTGGATGCCGTGGGACTATGCCCAGCAAAAGGGTATTGTCGATAAATGGGCAAAGAAGTACGATATTGAGATCGATCTGGTCCAGGTCAATGACTATATCGAATCGATCAACCAATACACAACAGGCAAGTTTGACGGTTGTATGATGACGAACATGGATGCGTTGACGATTCCTGCTGCAAGCGGTGTGGATTCTACAGCGCTGATCATGGGTGACTACTCCAACGGAAATGACGGTATTATTCTTAAGGACAAGAAGAGTCTGAGTGATATCAAAGGCCAAAAAGTTAACCTGGTCGAGCTTTCTGTCTCACATTATCTTCTTGCACGTGGTCTTGAATCTGTCGGCATGAGTGAAAAAGATGTCAAAGTCGTAAACACTTCAGATGCCGACATGGTCGCGGCCTATACGTCGGATGAAGTAACGGCAATGACGACATGGAACCCGCAGCTTAGCGAGATCATCTCAAACAACAAAAGTGCAAACCTGGTCTTTGACTCAAGTAAGACACCGGGTGAGATCATTGATATGCTTGTCGTCAACACAGAGACTTTAAATGACAACCCGAAACTGGCAAAAGCCTTGACGGGTGCATGGTTTGAAGTAATGGCACTGATGAAAAAAGGTGATGAAAAAGCCTTGACTTTTATGGCTGAGGCCTCGGGTACGGACTTGGCAGGCTACAAAAGCCAGCTTGACTCTACGATGATGTTCTATGAGGCAAGCGAAGCGGTGAAATTTGCCCTGAGTGATGAACTTCCTGCAACGATGAAAAAAGTAAGTGAGTTCTCATTTGATCACGGTATTCTGGGTGAAGGTGCTCCTGATGCTGAGTTTATCGGTATGGAGTTTCCGGGCGGCAAGACCTTTGGTGATAAGAACAACATCAAGCTTCGTTTCACAGACACTTATGTGAAAATTGCTGCAGACGGGAAACTGTAAGGTATCCCCATGAAACGATTGATGAACCTACGACCGTCAAGAGCGACGGCACTTTTGTTAGGACTGCTTCCGTTCTTTATCGTCGGTATGTTCTATATCGTGGCCTCTGATCTGCGTCTTGCGGAAAACCCGAGTGACAAGCTACTGCCGTCACTGGCAAGCTTTGGCGAGGCGATCGATACGATGGTCTTGACACCGAGTAAACGCACGGGTGAGCTTCTTTTCTTTGAAGACACCTCTGCGTCTTTGCAGCGTCTTGGACTGGGGATCCTCATAAGTGCTGTCTTGGCAATGCTTATCGGTGTCCCATTGGGGTTTATTCCCTTTGTCAGAGCAGGTTTTTCGCCTTTTGTGGCGGCCTTTTCTATGGTACCTCCGATGGCGATACTGCCCATCTTGTTTATTGTGTTCGGTATGGGTGAACTGGCCAAGGTCGCACTGATCGTCATCGGTGTCACACCTTTGATCGTACGTGATCTGCAGCAGCGTGTCTCTGAGATCCCGGCTGAGCAGCTGATCAAGGCTCAGACCCTTGGCGGTTCGACCTGGAGCATTGTCATTCGCGTTATCCTGCCGCAGATCTTTCCGCGTCTTTTTGACTCAGTACGTCTGACCTTGGGAACGGCGTGGATCTTTCTGATCTCGGCTGAGGCGATCGCTGCGACGGAGGGGCTTGGCTATCGTATCTTCCTGGTACGCCGCTATATGTCTATGGATATCATCCTGCCCTATGTAGCCTGGATAACTTTCCTGGCATTCTTGTTTGACTACCTGTTGAAGAAGCTTACCTACAAGATCTTCCCATGGTACAAAGCCGGAAAGGAGAACGCATGAGCCTTATAGAGATAAAGAACCTCTGGAAAAAGTATGGAGACAATGTGGTCTTGGAGAAGATCAGCCTCAATATCGAAGAGGGTGAGTTCTGTACACTTGTCGGTCCTTCCGGATGCGGAAAGACGACTTTTTTGAAGATGCTCCTGGGTCAGGAGACCCCGACAAGAGGAACTTTCCTGCTTGACGGTGAGCCTTTTCCCCAAGAACCGAGTCTGGAACGCGGGATAGTCTTTCAGCGCTATTCGGTATTTGAACATCTGAGCGTCTTGGGAAATGTGATGCTTGCTATGGAACTGAAAGACTCAAAGTTTTTCGGCCGTCTGTTCGGTGCAAAACGCAAAGCGGCGAAGGAGACTGCTCTGAAGATGCTTGCGTCTGTCGGGCTTAAAGATGCTGCAGACAAGTATCCGAGTGAACTCTCAGGGGGGATGCAGCAGCGTCTCTCCATCGCCCAGTCTCTGGTCAACAAACCGAAGATACTTCTGCTGGACGAGCCTTTTGGGGCTCTTGATCCCGGTATTCGCGCGGATATGCATATGCTTATCCTGGATCTGTGGAAGAAGAACAATCTGACCGTCGTCATGGTCACCCATGACCTGCATGAGAGCTTCTATTTGGGCAGCCGTCTTCTTGTCTTTGACAAGGTCCGGCATGACGAACAGGCGCCCAACGCTTACGGTGCGCGTATTACTTACGATATTCCCGTCGGTGAAGAAGAAGGAACGGTTATGACAAAAGTAGATAAATCTAAAAAAGAAGGAAAAGTTGCATAATGATCAAAGAACATAAAAATATTAAACCTGAGGTCATCCTCCTGGATGAAGTCCTGCCCGGAGGTGCCCGCTGGTCGAAGATCATCAAACGCGGTGACAGACTGCGCATCTCTACCGAAGACGGTCTGGGCTCGCTGTCGGCAATGTTTTACAATGCCGATAACACCGCGGAGCGCTTCAATTCGGCAGACACGGTAAAACTACAGCACAATGCCTATTTCAGCAAAGGAAGAGTACTGTATTCAGAACTTGGACGTGTGCTTTTTTCGATCACGGAAGACACGACAGAGGGACTTTTTGACGCTATAGCAGGGATCAGCAATCCGCGTATTGTCAAAAAGAACTTTGGTGAAGGTGATTTTGAGCATATCCGAAACCGTTACTACAAAAGCGACCGAGAGAACTTTTTAGTCGAACTTGGCAAATACGGCATGGGCAAACGGGACATGATCCAAGCCATCAACTTCTTTAGAAAAGTCGATGTCAAAGAGGGAAGCAAACTTGAACTCTCTTCCAAACGTGCCGAGCCGGGAAGCTATATCGACCTGCGTGCGGAGATGGATGTTCTGCTTCTACTTTCAAACACACCGCATGTGATGGAGACAGGTGAATACAATCCGAGTGATGTCCAGCTGACACTGTATAAAGCAGCACCGGTAACAGAAGACGACTACTGTAGGAACTTCAGCGTACAGTCCCAGCGTGCTTTTATCAACAATGCACGCTATTTTGCCTAAGGAGAAAAGAATGAGCAAAGATATTAACAAGGCTATATATAATGAGAAGGTAGCTGCCGGTGTACCATGGAGCTATGTCGTCAAAAAGGGTCAGACCCTGCGTATAGTCGACCTTGAAGGGTGTCAGGCTGTAGATACCCTTTTTTACAACGCCAATGATCACGAGGAGCGTTACTCGGCTAATGATACGGTAAGAGAGCAGGGAAGTATCTTCGTCACGACAGGTACGAAATTGATCTCTACGGATGATAATGTGATGATGGAAATCACTGCGGATACCTGCGGTAACCATGATACACTGGGTGGACACTGCAGTGCGGAAAGCAATACGGTGAGATATGGTCATGATAGAAAGTATATGCACAGCTGCCGCGACAACTATCTTTATGAGATCGGTGAGTTGGAGATGGATCCGCGTGATCTGACGAATAACATCAACTTTTTTATGAACGTCCCTATCGAAGAGGACGGATATCTGATCATCGTAGACGGTATCTCCAAACCGGGTGCCTATGTCGATCTTAAGGCCGAGATGGATACCTTGGTGTTGGTCTCAAACTGTCCGCAGTTAAACAATCCGTGTAATGCCTTTAATCCAACACCTGTACAGATGATCATCTGGGAAGAGTGAGATCATGAAAACAGCTGTAAGACTTTTTCGATATGAGGATGCATTGCTGCCCAATGTATTGGCATGGGCATATATGTTTTCAGCTTATTTCTTTGGCTTTGCGGGCATACTATCGGATCTCTTATGGCTAAATGCTCTGGGTGTAATCTTCTTAGCCCACGCTATGGTGATAGCGGCATACTTTATCCATGAATGTGCGCATGACTCACTCTTTAAACAGAACCGTCATAACCAGATCTTTGGTGAGCTTCTTTTGTGGATGACCGGTGCGTCATACAGTGACTACAAAGCGATTCGTCACAAACATATCCGTCACCATATGGACAGAGCGGATATCGTCTCTTTTGACTTTCGTACCCGTCTGCAGAACTATCCAAAACTCCTTAGCGTCATTGAAGTCTTAGAATGGTTCTATATCCCTGCTTTAGAGATCATGATGCATGCCCTTGTCATCGTCCTGCCTTTTGTAAAAGCGAACCGAAGACACCTTCGCTCTCGTATAGTGATCGTTTTAGCACTGCGTTTTACATTTTTTGCTGTTTTAGCGGCCATATCTTGGAAGGTGTTGTTCTTCTATCCGATAGCCTATATGATCTTTCTGACAGTGATGCGTTTTATGGATGCGCACCAGCATACCTATGATCTGCATGAAACGCTGGATAAAAAGCGCGGTGAGGAGGTCAAGAAGTATGATAATGTCTTTGAAAAACGCAATACCTATTCGAATATTATCTCGCTTAAATACCCGTGGCTCAATCTTTTGGTGCTGAACTTCTCGTTTCATAATGTCCACCATGATCAGCAGATGCAGCCCTGGTACCGTTTGCCAAAGCTGCATGGCACACTTTACGGGAAGGATGAGACACAGGTCTTGTCTTTTACGGATCTGTTGAAAAGCTACCACCGCTACCGTACAGCACGGATCATAAACTCGGATGCTGTGAATTCGGACGTCCATCAGGGCAGAGACTTCATCGGCGTTGCCGGCGTCTCACATCTGACGGCGCATTAAGGAGAATGGGATGACACAGGTTAAAAAGTTCTGGCCTATTCTGACAGGTACGCATCGATACGAGAAGACACTCTCTACCCGCGGGCAGGGAAAAGGGGTGATCATCGATGCGCCTATCTTGGCCTATTTGATCGAGACAAACAACGGGCGTATTCTTTATGATGTAGGGTGTGACTATAACAAGATCGCCGACGAGGCGAAGCGAAAGCATTTTTATGAACATGAGGGATTTCCATTCGGACCGCCGAGTATGAGCGAAGAGCAGCGTCTGCCGAATCGTTTGGCGGAACTTGGTCTGCAAAAAGAGGATGTGGATGTCGTATTTTGTGGACATTTGCATTTTGATCATGCGGGCGGTCTGTGCGAGATGTGCCACGCCGAAGTGCATGTGCATCAAAAAGAGCTCGAAGCGGCGAAGTCATTAGCTGATGAAGCCTACTTTTTGGAAGACTTTGACTGCCCTGTAAACTGGAAGACCTATGATAAAGAGTATGACCTGATAGAAGGCGTACGCGCCATAGAGACACCGGGCCATACGGCAGGGCATATGTCCATGCTGATCGAACTTCCCAAGGGTAAACCGATCTTGCTCGCAGGCGATGCGGCAGATCTGAGCGAGAACCTTGAACTAGAGATCGCTCCGGGATTGTGCTGGCAGGACAATGAGGCTATGGCGATAGAGAGCATCCGTAAATTGAAAGAGCTTTCGCTTCAAACGGGAGCGGAGATCTGGCCCAACCATGATATGAGATTTTTTGTGTCTAAAAACTGTTTTCCGCAGTTTTTTTCTTAAGGCAGAAAAGAGCCTATCTTTTCCGTCCCGTAAGACGACTTGCGGGATGTCAGCACTCGGGACGGCCCGTAAACACCATTTGAAGGAAACAATTATGTTTACAAAAGTATTGATCGCCAACAGAGGTGAGATCGCTTGCCGAGTGATAGGTACACTAAAAAAGATGGGGATACGATCCGTCGCGGTTTATACAGCTGCCGATGCCGATTCTTTGCATGTCAGTCTTGCCGATGAAGCTTATTATATCGGTCATGGTCTTGCGAGTGAAAGTTATCTTGATACACAGAAGATCCTTGCCGTTGCCAAAAAAAGCGGTGCGGAAGCGATACACCCGGGATACGGGTTTTTAAGCGAGAATGCAGTCTTTTCCAAGGAGTGTGAGACAGCAGGAATAAGTTTTATCGGACCGCGCATTGCACATATGCAGCAGTTTGGTCTTAAACATACCGCACGCGAGTTAGCTGAGCAGAACAATGTACCTCTTCTTCCGGGTTCTTCTATCCTTGCAGATCTTGAAGAAGCGAAAAAAGAAGCAGAACGTATAGGCTACCCCGTAATGCTTAAGAGTACGGCCGGAGGCGGAGGTATCGGTATGCAGCTGTGTTATGACGAAGTGGAGCTGTGTGATGCCTATGAATCGGTCAAACGTCTGAGCGAGAACAACTTCTCTGACGGCGGGATGTTTTTAGAGAAGTATGTTTCGCATGCACGTCATATCGAAGTACAGGTATTTGGAGACGGCAAGGGATTTGTAGCAGCACTTGGAGACAGGGACTGTTCGGTTCAGCGCCGTAATCAGAAGGTGATCGAAGAGACGCCTGCGCAGGGTCTTAGCGATGAGATCCGTGAAGCCCTGTATTCAGCCGCTACAGCTTTGACTTCGTCTGTCTCGTATCTCTCAGCAGGAACGGTAGAGTTCGTCTATGACACGAGCAGTGATGAATTCTATTTTCTTGAAGTGAACACCCGTCTGCAGGTCGAACACGGTATCACGGAAGAGGTGAGCGGTGTGGACCTGGTCGAGTG
This sequence comes from Sulfurimonadaceae bacterium, assembly GCA_041562275.1. GTDB lineage: Bacteria > Campylobacterota > Campylobacteria > Campylobacterales > Sulfurimonadaceae. The sequence continues at coordinate 8,730 of JBFEYG010000093.1, forward strand.
GATGATACGCCAGGCTTATGGCGAAAATCCGGCACTTTATGCGTATAAGCATGCACCTGAAGGGCACGCGATCGAGGTACGTGTATATGCGGAAGACCCGTCCAAGAACTTTCAGCCGAGCTCAGGCGTGCTTACCAATGTGAAGTTTGCCGAGGGTATAAGGTGCGATACCTTTATCGAAACGGGATTGACTGTCTCAGCCTTTTATGATCCGATGATAGCCAAGCTTATTGTCAAGGCGGACAACAGAGAAGAAGCTTTAGAGAAGATCGCAAAAGCTATCCATGAGACAAAGATTGATGGTATCGAGACCAATCTGACTTATTTGGGTGCTATTGTGAAGTCCGAGGTCTTTATAAAAGGCGAGCAGACGACAAAATATCTGAACGGCTTTGCCTTCACTCCAAAGAGCATAGATGTCCTGCGTCCGGGTACACAGACAACAATACAGGATTTTCCGGGCCGTACAGGTTTTTGGGATATTGGCGTTCCGCCTTCGGGTCCTTTTGACAACTTCTCTTTTCGCTATGCCAACCGTATCGTCGGCAACGATGACAAAGCGGCAGGTCTGGAGATCGCGATTGCGGGACCGACA
>JBFEYG010000094.1:0-9238 GCA_041562275.1 Sulfurimonadaceae bacterium
ATGTCTATCAACACGCTTAAGACCCACATGAAAAATGTCTTCAGCAAATACGGGGTCACTTCAAAAACAGAGTTGAGCAATACCCTCTTGATGCATGTCAAAAGAAAACAGTGCAGTTGATGTTTACAGGGATTTGACAGGGAGATTCAGCCTGATGGAACTTTAATCTAACCTCACTGTTATCTTAAATTGCTATAATTCATTTAATTTTAAATCTACAGGTTTTTTATATGATCAAAAAATGTCTTTTCCCCGCTGCCGGCTACGGTACGCGTTTTCTTCCTGCGACCAAGGCTATGCCAAAAGAGATGCTGCCCGTTCTTACCCGTCCTCTTATCGAGTATGGCGTAGAAGAAGCGGTGGCTGCAGGTATGACGACGATGGCTATCGTCACGGGACGCGGAAAGCGGGCTATAGAAGATCATTTTGATATCTCCTATGAGCTTGAACACCAGATCCTGGGCACGCCAAAAGAGCACTATCTTACCGAGATCCGTTCGCTTATCAACCGATGTACCTTCTCGTATACACGTCAGGTAGAGATGAAAGGTCTTGGCCATGCCATCTTGACCGGTGAGACGCTTATCGGAAACGAGGCCTTCGGAGTTGTCCTGGCGGATGATCTCTGCGACGGCCAGGAAAACGGCGGTGTACTTTCACAGATGGTAAAACTGTATGAGAAATATCAATGCTGCATTGTCGCGATAGAAGAGGTCCCTGAACAGGAGACAAACAAGTACGGTGTGATCGCCGGCGAAGAGATAGAAGAAGGCGTATACAGAGTATCAGACATGGTCGAAAAACCGGATCCTCAAGATGCTCCTTCAAACCTCGCTATCATCGGACGCTACATCCTGACTCCGGATATCTTCGGAGTCATAGCCGAGACGGCTCCGGGCAAGGGCGGAGAGATACAGATCACCGATGCACTTTTGACGATGGCCAAGCAGGGCAAGGTAATCGCTTACAAGTTCAAAGGCGAGCGTTTTGACTGCGGAAGTGTAGATGGTTTTGTCCAGGCAACGAACTATTTCTACGACAAGAGCAAAAACAGCTAAAAAGAGAAAAAGGCAACTGCCTTTTTAATCCTGAAGAAACTCTTTTTGTCCCCGTAACTCCTCTTTCATATCCATCATCTTCATCTTTATCATATCGGGGTTTTTGATCATCATGACACCTTTGAAGCCCGTATACAGACCGTACAGAGAGATGATGACTGCGGCTACGGTCAGTACATACTTCCGCCATGACATCTGCGAGATAAACCCGCTTATCATTCCCAGTATGAAGAGTGCCGGAACGGTAGCGATCCCGAAGACAAGCATGACGACCGCTCCCATCACGGCTGAACCGGAGGCGATAGCAGCTGTAGCGAAAAAATAGACCAGACCGCAGGGTATCAGTCCGTTTAGGACACCCATATAAAAAAAACTGGCCAGTGATCTGGACTGTATCACAGACTTAAAGAGCTTTTTGAACAGGGAAGACTGGGCAAGGGAGTGTTCTATTACAGTCAGAAACTTCAGTTTTCCGCTCAAGGAGATACCGATGAGGACCATCAATATCCCGACGATGATAAACAAGACACCTTTTGAGGTCATCGAAAAGCTTATCTGACTCCCCAAATAACCGAAAAGGCCCCCTATAAACATGTATGAGACGATACGCCCAAGTGAGTAGAGCAAATGCGCGACGGTTTGGAAAAACCGGGAATGATGAGGTCCGATCTTTGCGGTGGAGTAGGCGACGACAAAACCTCCGCACATCCCGATACAGTGTCCGAGCGACCCCAGAAGGGCGACAAGAAATATAGTCCATAAGTCAGCTGATTCCACAAGGTCTCCAATCTAGTAAATATAATAATAATTATAAGTAAATTTTGTTACAAAAGTATTAAATTATTTTGGCTTATGCTATGATTGGGCACTTCAAATAAAGTGGGTCAATGCTTGATATCGTCTTATACACACATATACTCTCGGCAACCGCATGGATAGGCGGAGCGCTGCTGCTCTTTCTTCTTGGTGTCTTTCTAAAAGGTGAAGAAGCGCAGGCGCAGACCTATGAGTATCTTGGCCCTTTGTACGGTTATTTTGAGACCTTTTGGCTTCTGCTATTATGGATAACAGGGGGAATACTCTTTACGCATTTTAACCTGACAGAGGTACTGACGATGAACATCGAAGAATCCCGACTCGGATACATGATGGCTCATAAGCTTTTTTATGTCGCGGCTATCACGATGCTGACTGTTGTGCATATGGTGATCGCGCTGAAGACCCACAAGCAAGAACGCACAGTAATCCAGAAGATCGTCTCAAGGGGAAGCTCCCTGATGATCTTCTTTCTCAATCTGGGTATCTTGTGGTTTGCGATGCAGCTGAGGCAGATACTCTCTTAGATCATCTCTGCTTGGAGATGATCAAATAGATAAAAAACGGTCCGCCGATAAGAGCCGTCACGACGCCGATGGGGATCTCGCTTCCTGTTGAAAAAAAACGCGCCACCGTATCACAGGCCAACAAGAAGAGACCTCCCAAGACAAATACAGGCAAGATAAGTGATGACACCGGTCTTTGATGAAGTTTTCTCAGCATATGCGGTATGATCAGACCGATGAAACCGATAGGGCCTGTGAGGCTCACCAAGACACCTATAGCCAGTGAAGTGATGATCAGGAATAGGTAGGTAAGTTGTTTGGTATTGACCCCTTTGAGTGAAGCCTGCTCATCACTGATGGAGAGAAGCTGAAGTTCAAAGCGTTTAATCCATAGGACGAGAAGCAGGAGCGCCGCAAAAACTGAGACGGCAATGACATTGTCATAGCCGACGATAGAGAGACTTCCCATAGTAAAACGCATGATGGTAGCGGTCTCGGTAAAAGAGCTCAGATAAAAGATGACCATCAGTGCCGAGGTATAGAAAAAGGAGAGGGCGATCCCTAAAAGCAGAAGGGACTCCTGCTCCGCTCTTTTGAGATAGCGTGAGAGGACGATAAGCAGTATCACTGTCGAAAAAGCGCCGATAAACCCAAAAAGAGAGACCGCCGAGATACCAAAGGCAATGCTCAGACCCAGTTTGATAGCCATTCCCGCACCCAGCACAGCACCGCCCGAGACCCCAAGGGTAAAGGGTGTCATCAGAGCATTTCGAAACAGAGTCTGAAACAGAAGACCGGCAAGTGCAAGTGTCCCGCCTGCCGCAAAGGCTAGCAGTATCCGCGGAAGCCGAAGCTCCAAAAAGATGCGCTGGGAGAGGGAGTCTGTCTCAAAGAGTGTTCCCATGTCCAGTGTTGCTGTCCCGCTGAAGGGAGAGAGCAGGGCTAAAAAGATGAGCAGGACCCAGACAAGTCTATGCATAGGCAATCCCTATCATGCCGTTTTCTTTTTGGAAGGTGACACCGTAGGCACGGCTGAGCGTCTCATTTTCAAAAAAACCTTTTGAATGGAACTCGGCCCTCTTTTCATGGATGAAGAGTACAGGATCATCAAGGTGCGCGGCCAGCTGGATATCATGCGAGATCAATATCGTCATGCGGTTTTGGCGGAGTCTCTTCAGCTCATGCACAAATAGAGCGGTATTTTTGGGATCGAGATTAGAGGTGGGTTCATCAAAGATCAGTATACTGCTTTGCTGGACCAGGGCCTGCGCAATAAGCACCAGCTGCTGCTGTCCTGAACTGAGCTCATGAAGCCTTGCGCTGCCAAGTGCCTCAAGAGAGAGCTCTTGAAGAGTCTCTTGGACTATAATCCTGTCTTTTTCGGTGTAGTCCTTGAAGGAGGCCTTGTAAGGATAGCGGCCCAAAAGGACAAAGTCCTCTACGGTGGTGAACTGCTCAAAACTCTCCATCTTCGCGGGGATATAGGAGATGAGTTTTGCGCGCTCTTTGGAAGGGATATCACGAAGTTCCTTAGCACCTATCTTTATGGAACCCTTATAAGGAAGAAGGCCGCATAGTGCCTTAGCCAGGGTACTCTTCCCGCTGCCGTTAGGTCCGAGTATACTCAAATGGCCCGTCTCTTCTATAGCAAAAGAGACGGCTTCCAGGATGGCCGTATCGCTATAGCCGACACGCAGATCACTTACCCTCATTTGGCAATGACCCCGCAGATGTCGGTGATACTCTGCGCGACGCGGTGCGAAGGGATGGAGAGGTGGTGGGCATTCATGATATAGATCTCCTTGTTCTTCGCCGCGTTGATGGGGATATTGTACCAAAGCTCTCTGGCCTTTGCATAATCGACTTCCCCGTCCGTAGCGGTATGATGCAAAAGGATGACCTTGTCGGGATTGGTCTCGATGAGACCCTCATAATGCAGGACTGGCTGGCTTGACTTCTCTTTGTCATAGGCATTCTGTGCGCCGCAGAGGTGGATGATGTCCTCATAGAAGATATCATGGCCTGCGATATACAATCCGCGGTTTATGTCCATTGAAAGGCCGTAGATGATCAGGACCTTTTGCTTCTTTTTTTTCGGCTTCGCCTGAAACATCACTTCGTGACCGCCATGGCTTGTTTTGATCTGTCTGGCTTCCTTCATCGCTTTTTGAATAGGCCGGATGAGAGGGGCTGGGTCTTCTTCAAGTGCCTGTGCGATCTTGGTGATCGACTCTTGGATGTTCTGCAGAGTCGTCATCTCAAGCATGAGCGTCTTGATCCCAAGCTGGTTAAGCTGTTTGAGGGTCTTGTCGTAATGGGTCTGTCCGATCACAAGCGTCGGATCGAGTGAAAAGATCTTCTCCAAAGAAGGATTAGTGTACCCGCCTACCTTGGTGATCTTTTTGACCGCTTCGGGATAAGAGGCATACTCACTCACCCCCACAAGTTCATCGCCTCTGCCAAGGGCAAAGACGATCTCGCTGATGGAAGGGGCAAGGGCGATGATGCGCTCTTGTGCATAAAGGGATAAAGAGATGATAAGAAGAAAGGCTATTCGCATTGAACTGCTCCAAGACCTTCGGTTTCTGTGATACCTTTTGTTTCTTCAGTAAACTTCCAGGTGTCTGTATCAAGTGTGATATAGTCAGCATAGCCAAAACTTTTACAAAAGGCTTCTTCAAGAGAAATCTCTTGAAGGATATGCATCAAAACACGGATAACACCTGCATGCGTCATAATCAGTACATTTTCATAAGGATTTGCCGGTAAGAATCCCTTGAAAAAGTTTTCTATCCGCGCTATATATTGAGGGTACGCTTCTCCGTCCAGGGCATTGATCCACTGTTCAAAGTCTTCATACTTAAAATCTTCAACTGCAATGATCTCATCAAAAGTCCTTCCCTCATGTCTGCCCCAGGACTTTTCTCTCAGCATACTGGTATAGACAGGCTTGATATCCAGATCAAGTGCTGCAAGCGTCTGCCTGCAGCGTTTCAGATCTGAGCAGAAGACAGCGCAATATGCTTTGTCTTTGAGATGTCGGGCTAACTGTTTTGCCTGTTCTTTTCCCTTGGATGACAGGCCTATATCAATATGTCCGTTATAGCACTTGTGATAAGCCTCTTCTACCTCGGCATGTCTTACAAGTGTTATCTTCATAGAAGACTCCATACAAGAACAGCATGCAGCAGAATAAGTTCGGTACCTTCGATCATAAAGCCGTAGAGATCGCCGGAAAAGCCTCCGAAACGTCTGCTAAACCAGAACTTGAAAAACAGCAAAGAGAGTAAGGATATGCCTAGAAGAAGCAGACCTGCAGGAAAGAACAGGCTAGCAAGAAGGACCATCAGGATAGAAGCTGTCAGCTGGCCTTTTGTGAATTCCTGCTTGGCCAGGGTACTCATCCCGTTCTCTCGGATATAGGAAAAGAAGTAGATAGCCAGGACCGTATTAAAACGGGCAAGCATGAGGATAAGCGGCAGGGCCCAAAGCGCATCTAAAGCGATCAAAATTGAAGCTTTTACGATGAGAAAGACCCCGGTGAAGGTCATACCCATCGCACCGATGTGGGGGTCTTTCATGACGGTTTCGGCTCTCTCTTTGGAGACAAAAAGTGCATCGACACTGTCAGACAAACCGTCAAGATGAAGTGCCCCCGTCAGCAAGACCCAGAAGGCAAAGATCAGGACATGCAGATGGGCACTGGGGATATACGGTCCCAGAATTATGGAGATACCATATAAGATACCCCCCAACAAAAAACCGACAAAGGGGTAAAACATCACAGCATAGCCGTTGATCCCTTTGAAGAAATCATGGACTCTTAAAAAAGGGAGCGTCGTGAGCATGGACACGGCCAGAGCAAATCCCATTGAGATCTTTTTAAGCATCTACTTCTTGCCTTTTATCTGTGTGGGAATCCCGGCAATGACATGAAAAACCTTGTCACAATGTTCACCCAGGAGCTGGGATATCTTTCCGGAGATATCGATATATTCTCTGGCTAAGGCATTGTCGGGGATGACGCCGGTTCCGACATCGTTTTGCACAAAGACGATATCATGGGGAAGCTCCAGAAGTCTTTGAAGATGCTCTGTGATATCTTCATTATGAAAACCGTGATGGAGCATGTTATTGATCCACATACTGATGCATTCTATGAGTACAATGGTCTTCATAGGACGGATAGCTTCAAGCAGGTTCATGGGTTCTTCTACCGTCAAAAAGTTCTCGCTGCGCTGCAGTTTATGCTGCTCGATGCGTGTGTGCATCTCTTCATCGATGAACTCTGTCGTAGCAAGGTAGACCGGCGGGAGTTTGGAGTATTTCAGTGCAAAGGCCTCTGCATGGCGGGACTTTCCGCTTTTGATACCGCCGATGAACAATGTCTTCATCTTATCTCCTCTATGATAGCGTCGAGGTCCAGATTATCATCGATAAAGGCACAATACGAAGCAATCTTCTCTTTTTTGAACTGTGTGAAATTATAGCCTTTATATTCAGGGGATATCGCTGAAAAAATCATGTGGCGAAAATGGTCATTGTCAAAAAGACCGTGAATAAAGGTCCCGTAGACTCTACCATCTGTGAAGAAGGGAAGGGTTGACGTGCCATGATGTATCTCATAGCCATGAAGCCGCAGACCGAATTGTTCGTATTTTCCTTTTGTGAGGGTCTTGGTCTTGTCAAAGCGGAGTGTCTCTTTGATGTAGCCAAGACCGTCTTCGCGAGTCAGAGGCTCTTCTTCTATGCCCTCTTTATCAAAAAGTTCTGCAAACATCATCTCATACCCTCCGCAGATCCCGAGAAGTCTGCCTTTATAAGAAGATATGGCGGAAAAGATCCCCGTCTGTTTGAGCCATCTAAGATCGCAGATTGTCCGTTTGGAACCGGGAATGACAAGGAGGTCAAAACTTTCCAGGTGCAGGGATGAATCGATGAAGGTGACGGTGACCTGGGGGTCATTGATGAGCGGTTCAAAATCGGTAAAGTTACTGATATGGGGCAGCTTTATGATGCCAACATTGACAAGAGTGTCTGACTTGATCTGGGTGTAGTTCATCAAAGACTGCGCATCTTCAAAACCGAGGTTCAAAGGCTCGTAAGGGATGAGGCCCAGGACTTTGAGCCCGAACTCGTTTTCAATGATCTCTCTTCCCTTGTCAAAGAGAGTGCTGTCACCTCGGAACTTATTTATGATGACACCGATGACATTGGATTTGAGTTTTTCAGGAAGCAGGTTGTACACGCCCCATATTGAAGCGAAGACCCCGCCTTTTTCGATGTCGGCGACGAGGATGATCTTGGTGTCAAACGCTGTCGCAATAAAGATGTTGGAGAGGTCTTTGTCCATGAGGTTGAGTTCTACGGGTGAACCGGCTCCCTCGGCGACAATCAGCTCGTACGCCTTGGCGAGTTCTTCAAAAGCGTCTTTGACGATGGGCTTGAGGCTGTCAAGGTTTGCATAATACTCTCTGACATCCTGTTCGTTTTTGGCGTAGCCCTTGATGATCAGGGAGGCACTGTTGGCTCTTCCCGACTTAAGCAGAACGGGATTCATCAAAGCACTTGTCTCAAGACCAATAGCCTCGGCTGCAAAGAACTGTGGCTGGGCTATTTCTCCACCATGGTCACAGACGCAGGAGTTGTTGGAGACGTTTTGCGCCTTAAAAGGAGCGACTTTGAAGCCTTGCTGATGAAGCAGGTAGGTCAGGGCAAAGGAGAGAGTAGATTTACCGGCGTCCGATGAGGTCCCAAATATGCTGAGATGTTTCACCCGAGATAACTCTCTATCTTTTCAGTCAGCACTTTTTGGGAGATACCGTGTGCATAAGCGTAAGCTATAGCAGCACCTGCTCCGACACCTTCTTTGGCCTCACCCTCGTCATACAGCTTCAAAGCCGGATGGCGTGCTTCTTCAAACGTAAAGTCCGCATAATAGGCTTTGAGCCTGTAGTCAAGCTGATCAAGAAGGGCCTGAATGTCAGAATGTTCGTCCTGGGCTATCCACTTCGTCGTGCAGAGATGGATATGGCGGTGGTCATGATGGATGCTTTGAAGTCCGGCTATTTTATTGGCTATTAGCAAGACAGCTGCCATCTGTGTCCCACCGGCAAGGACGATGTTGAAACGGCGGGAGGCTGAGAGGATAAAGCCCGCATTGAACAGAAGCATATTGTCCGCGGTATGGCCGAGTTTTTCAAATATACCCATGTTGGAGTCCAGTTTTGCGAGCGACTTTTTGAGTGTCTCCTCCTTGGTGGAAACAGGCGCATCTTTAAATGAAGAGGCAAAGAGACCATCTGTCGTATAGTCCAAGGCAGTGATAGAGGCCTGTGCCGTTGTCGTTCCCGAAGGAGTACTCTCACCCAAGATAAGATAATCACCCTGGAGTTGATAGCTTTTTCCGAAGTCAAAACCCTTGTCGAAAACGGCTTTGGCATCAAAGCTTTTTTCATCGGTGATGCTTGGAGTAGGCAAAATATCTAAATCGATAAGCTTGCACTGCTGTGGCAATTCCATCAGTCCAAGATTAAGGATTTGTACGTCTGTAAAAGGTGAAAGTTCCTGCACTGCTCGTGTGATCAGAGCAGGCGTAGGAACGCCCTTGGGTGTCTCGGCGATCTCGCCAAGGGAAAAGACTTTTCCAGTAGTGACAAACTCGGCATCAAGCGTCGGCGTCAAAGGGATCTTACCCGGGATTCCCGCTTGGGTAAGCAGAGGGATCTCGCAGGTATGCGTGACACAGGCCGAGAGTAGAAAGTCGGCCTGTTTGTCTTGGAAAGGTGAATCGTGTAGGGATATTTTTTGCATTACTAACTATATCAAACCGGTCTTAAAACTTGGCATTTAAGCCGG
>JBFEYG010000095.1:0-9171 GCA_041562275.1 Sulfurimonadaceae bacterium
CCGGCCTTGGCACGTTCAAGGTTGATCTTCTCAAACTCATCTTTAAAGATCACCACCTCGCCGCGTATCTCGAGGCGCTGCTGGTAATCAATACGCATAGGGATAGAACGGATCGTCCGTGCATTTTGGGTAATATCCTCGCCGATGCTTCCGTCGCCCCGTGTGATCGCCTGTACTAAAGTACCCTTGTCATAGATCAGGTTCAAACTCGCGCCGTCATACTTTGGTTCGCAATAAAAAGAGATGTTCTCACTCAGCTTTCCGATCTTATCCAGCCATTTTTGCAAGTCTTCCGCGTTAAACAGATCTTCCAGACTCCACATCCTGCTGCCGTGAGGAGCCTTCTTAAAACCTTCTGATATCACATCCCCGACACGCTGGGTAGGTGAATCCAATTCGATTTGAGAAGGGTTCTCTTCTTCGAAACGAAGCACTTCATGATAAAGCCTGTCGTACTCTTCATCCGTGGTCATAGGGTCATCAAGGACATAATAATGGTAGGCATACCGGTTTAATAGTTTTACTGCTTCTAAATAGTTCTCATAGTTCATCGTGTTCGCTTAAAAAAGATTTGGAGGTGTCTTAAAAATTGGTCTTGTCTATGATGTCCGGCTGGCCTTCAGACTCGTTTGACTTGTATTTGGTGTACATGAGTTCATTCATGTACTCATTATATTGGTTGATCTGTACCTTCTGATACTCAAGTGTCGTGATATCGTTAAAAGTGTAGACAACACTCTGCTCTTCACCCTCAAGGTTCAACCCATTTCTAAAGACGAAGAATATCTTTCTTCCGTGTTTGGTACGAAGCGAGATCTTGTGCTTGTTTCCCTTGCTTTTGAAGTCATCAAGCTGTTCTACAAAGTCCGTGCGTGTATGGACAACACTGTCGATAGAGATCCTTTCGTTCAAAAAGCTCCACAGATACTGTTCATTCTCGACCAGGTTTTTCAGATCTTCGTCCGCAAAAAGTTCCTGAAAAGCGCGGTTCATAAAGATGATACTGCCGTTCGTGTAGACAATCGTCGGATTGGGACTGATATTAGTGATCTCCGCCAGCATGTTTTGACCTGCTTTTTGGACTCTTTCACTGATCTCGCGCTGTCGAAACTGATCAGCAAGGCGTTTGTCTGTGACGCGTTTGACTGCAGCGAATAATGTATCGATAAGACTTGGCATCTTGATCGGTTTTAGGATATAGTAATCGATTCCAATACCGATAGCTTCCATCAGATAATCCGTATTGGAGTAGGCAGAGACGACGACGATAGGGGTATGCCTATCCTGTTGCCGAATGTTTCGACTCATCTCTATGCCGTTTATATGCGGCATCTCGATGTCAGTGATAACAAGGTCATACTGTCCGTTATTGAACGCTTCATAACCCTCTTTTCCATCACTGGCAATATCGACCCTGTCAAAGATACGTTCTATTATCTTCGTGGTCTCTAAACGCAGGTTCTCATCATCTTCGACATATAAGACACTCAGCTCTTTGCCTAATTCCATCAGATCATGAAGATGTTCCATAATACCTCGTTTAAGATTTTCATTAATTATATCACAAAACAAGCCTTTGGCGCTCTGCAGAGCAGATGTTTCAGGCGAAGCCGCACCAAACAAGCCGTAGCGGTTTGCCGAGCAAATGTTTCTTTAAGTAAAATATACAATAGCGGTTTTATAGAAAGTTTTTAAAAAAGCAATTCGTTCATTCTGCTTACAGACTGACGATCTTTGCGCCAAATCCGCCCATTTCCGGCGGTGCATCCCTAAAGCTCTTTACAGAAGGATGGACTTTCAAAAACTCTTTGACGGCATAGGCCAATTTACCTGTTCCTATGCCATGATAGATGAGTACTTCATCCCAACCCTGGATCAAGGCATCCGAAAGAAAGACATCCATCTTTTCGATCGCCTCTTCCGCGCGCAGTCCGTGCAGGTCAAGTTTCAGACCGGAGCGTTTTTCTTTTTCTATAGTGACCTGGGAGCTTCTCTTTTTAAGCTCTTCTTTATTCGCCGGTTTAAGCTCAGCGAGCCTTACACGGAGCTTCATTCCGTCTGCCTCGATCACCGCTTCTTTTTTCTTGATGGACAGTATCGTTCCGCGTGCTTTTCTATACTGTACGGTATCCCCCACTTTAAAGATATATTCCGTCTTGATCTTCTCATGCGGCTTCTCTTTTGGCAGTTCTTTGTTCGCTCGGTTCAAGGCACGGTGAAGCTCTTTTTCATCCTTTGATTTAAGGGCCGTCTTCGCCTCTTTGATCGCCTTTTGATAGATAGCGTTTAAACTTTCTTTCTCTTTTTTAAGCTCATTGTATATGGTCTCTTTGGCCTCTTTTAGCGCTTTTTTCTCTTCATACACAGCTTCAAGCTCTTGATCAAGTCTTTCATGTTTCATCTGAAGTTCGCGCTCGAGTTCGCTTGAACGTTCTATAAGAGCATTCAGCTTCTCATGGTTTTGGCCGTACACTACTCTGGCCTCTTGGACAAGATTAGAAGGAATACCGTAACGTGCCGCCGTCTCAAAGGCATAGGACTTTCCGATGATACCCTGCAAGAACCCGTAAGTCGGCTTGCGGTTGGCCTCATCATAGACTGCGGCCATCAAAGAGACATTTCTATTCTCTGCCATCAAAGAAGCCAGGCGCTTGTGGTGTGTCGTGACAACAATCTTCATTCCACGCTGCATAAGACTCTCCAGCATCACTTTAAACAAGGCGGCTGCCTCGTCCGAGTCTGTTCCCAGTTCTATCTCATCAACACCGATAAGCATCTTCTCCTGAGAGAAGAGTCTGCTAAAAGAGATCATACGTCCTGCAAAGGTAGAGATATCATTTTTGACATTTTGCGGGTCGTCAATGATCGCCTCGATCGATTTAAAGGTCCCTATCTTCGTGTTTTTAGGGTTGATCGGCATAGGAATAAGGTATTTGGCAAGATAGGCAGCGGAAAGAATGGCTTTCAGCAGCATCGTCTTACCTCCCGCATTGACTCCGGTGATCATCAAGAGCGGATTGCTGAAGTCTACACTGACGGATTTGGCATGTGCAATAGCGGGATGCTTGAACTCGTTAAGGACGATGGCATCTGATTTTTCAGCTTTGATGATCTGAAGGTTCTTGGCTCGTGCAAAGAGGATACGGGCCTGATAATGGTCGAAAGTATCAAAGTTTTTGTTAATAAAGTTTAAAAAACCGACCATCTTCTGCAGCATAGATGAAAAGGACTTCGCATACTCATAAAGCTTGGCCTCTTTTTCCTGTTGTACAGAACGGATCTGTGCTTTTATATTGGCTATAGACTCCGGAGAGACATAAAAAAAACCGGCAGAAGACCTTCCGACGATGTTTCCTTTAAGATAATGGTTAAATCCCGGACGAAGGAGCAGACACTCTTCGCCATTAAAGAAGTGCACCTGCCTGTCTACAAGATAGGAATCAAGTTTTTGCGTAAACAAGATACGTTTCATACTGGCAGAAAGCTGTTCTTTCAACTGTTTGATACGTGTATTCATCAAAGCGAGGTCTTCGTCCAGCTCTTCGTTGAACATCCCCTCTTCATTGAAGTACCTGTCGATATCGCCAAAGTCTTCATACATCTCTATCCCGTTGATCCAGGTGCCCAGAGTGGCTTCAAAATCAAACTTTTGAAGGTACCTGAAATAACGCACGATCTTAACAAACTCGAAGATATCTTCAAGGTTCAACTGTCCGAGTTTTTTGAGGTATGCCAGAGCCGAATCAAGGTTTTTGAGCTTGGGCGGAGCTTTGAACTCGTACGCCTCAAGTTCACGGATAAGTTGAAAATGACGGTTCTGATCGCCTTCGATATATAAAGGCTTCTCCCGGCTCAGAAAATCAGAAAAAGAAGAGAGAAAAGGGGTGAGATCCAGCTGAGCAGATATATCTTCGTTTATTGGCATGAGTCCAGGCTGATAATACGTCCATACATCTTGCTCTCTTTTTTACCCAAAAAGGTTTGCGTTCCCGAACTGTAAGAGAACTCCGTATTGTTCACATCAAGAGCGTTACAACGGATGTTCTCGCCGCTGTTAAACGTCAGCATCACGGCTTCAAGGTGCAATCGTCTCTCTTCACTTTGGGAGTTGTAAAGATAAGCCCCCAATATCAATAGAGCGAGGACTCCTGTTGCAGAGAGTTTCTGCTTAAGCGTCATCTCCGTAAAAAAGTGCATCACGACAAAGAGGATAAGAAGAAGGATGACTCCGAAGATATACGCCATTATGCGATTCCTCTAAGCTGATACGTGATATCACCTGCGCCAAATCCTACGATAAGACCTTTGTCCAGAGACTTCAGGACTTTATCGTCTTTCATGACATCCAGGTCGTTGGCTGAACGCTTTACCGAGTCTGCCATCAGGGGACTGTAGCGTTCAAAATCTTTTTCAAAATCGATGGTACGCTTAGCCTCGCCTGCAGCCCATACAGGAAGAATAATCAGATCAGAAGCCCCTTCAAAACAGCTAATAAAAGCATCCAGGTTATCAATCGTCCTGCTGTACTTGTGCGGCTGCCAGATCGCTGTTATCTTGTCTATGCCCATCAAGTCGGCATAGGCTCTTACTGAGCCCAGTGTCGCTTTGATTTCAGTTGGATGGTGCCCATAATCATCGATAAGAATAGAGCTCTCTTTGTTGATGATATCAAAACGTTTTTTGATACCTTTGAAGTTAAGAAGTTTCGTCCGTACCGTCTCGATATCTTCACTTTGTATCGCGGCCAATACTGCCAAAGCAGCATCAATAGCAATATGTTCCCCAAAACCCCAGACTTCAAAGACGCCCATATCCAGAAGTTCAAAACGCGTATGCGGTTCATCATTGATAAGCACATACTCGATACTTTTGATATCTTTACTTGGATACAGACGGATAGCCTCGCAGTCCAAAGTCGACAAGAAAGGATCTTCCGCATTGATGACACGTAGCTTGGCCAATTTTATAAAGCTTCTGTATGCATCATAGAAGCGGTCAAAGTTGTAATCATAATATTCCATATGTTCCGGTTCTGCATTGGGAACGATGGCACAATACGGGTTCGAGTTCAAGAAACTCCCATCACTCTCGTCTGCTTCAAAAAGAAGGACATCGGAGTCTGAAGAACGTACATTGTCACCAAACTCTTTCGATTCCGCTCCGATAACGGCTGAACCATCCATGACAGATGCTAATATCGCTGTTGTCGTGCTCTTTCCGTGAGCACCGCAGACCGCATAGACTTTTTTATCTTTTACGATCATCGGCAATGCCTCACGGCGTGCAAGAACCTCTATGTTCTTCTCGTTTGCCGCTATCACTTCGACATTGTCAGGACGGATAATAGCCGAGTGTACGACAAGGTCCTGATCTGTGATGGCGGAAGCATCGTGAGGAATGGTAAGCTTCATACCCAGTTCCTGAAGTCTGCGTGTGATCGCTGTTTCGGAGATATCCGAACCGCTGACTTCATGACCCTCAGTCAGCATGAACTTTGCCAGACCGGAGATACCGATACCGCCAATGCCTATAAAGTGTATTTTCATTTTGGACCCTTTATCTTCTTGACCTTATCTAGCAAATTGTGTGCCTTGTTCTTAAATTCTTTAATATAAAAATCGTCCAATTTATCATTTACTTCACAATACTTGTCGATAAAACTGTCAATATCAAGCTCCAAAGCTGCGGCTGCAGCATGGATCTGCATGGATGTACGAAACGCTTCTTCAGCCGAAGTACCCTCGAGCACTTCAAACAGTGCCGCGGCATCCTTATAACGCTTAGCACTGTAATGCGATATCGCATACTCGTACAGGGCGCGGAGTGTATATCTCTCCTGCTCGTTTTCAAGTGAGAGTTTAGCCTGTGATTCTAATGCATTGGTTAACAGCTCAAGAGCAAGGTCCAGGATATTCCCGTAGATCCCCTGTTCAATCTCATCATTTAAGTCACTGTGATAGCGTTCGACCAGATCATACAGTGCTTTTATATCACCATAATGGACGGCTTCAATAGACTTCTCTCTGATTTGGACTAGGAGTTCAGACATGCTTTTACCGCCTTCATCGCAATACGTGTTCTCTCTTGATCATGAACCAGGGCAATACGCACATATCCCTTCCCCGGATTGATGCCGTTAGCATCATCTCTTCCCAGGTATGAACCTGGCAGTACTTTTACATTGTGCTCTTTGTAAAGCCGTCTCGTAAAAGCGATCTCATCACCGACCTTGAGCCAGATATAAAAACTTGCTTCCGACACCGGTGTTCCCAGTATCTCTTGAGCTATCTCAAAGTTTTGCTTATATATCTTGCGAGATGCTTCCACATGTGCTTCATCAAGCCATGCCGCTGCTGCCGCTGCTTGCAGAGGTAAAGGAGAAGCGCACCCGACATAGGTCCGGTACTGCATATATCCTTTAAGTATCTCACTGTCTCCTGCAATAAAGCCCGAACGCAGACCTGGAGCCGACGAACGCTTGGAGATGGAGTTGATCACCAGCGTGTTCTTAAAACTTCGGTTTCCTACATGTACTGCCGCTTCAAGCAGAGACGGCGGAGGCGTATCCACATAGATCTCGCTATAGCATTCATCATTCAAAAGGACAAAATCATATTTCAAAGCCAGATTGACCCATTCACCCAGCTCATCAAGACTCAGTACAGATGCGGTCGGGTTGTTCGGAAAGTTCAAGATCACAAGATCCGCTTCTTTCATCTGCTCTTCACTCATACTCGGCTTGAACGCGTTCTCTTCACTGAGATTCAAAAGTACCATCTTTGCTCTTGAAGCGATGGCCGCCCCCTCATAGATCTGATAAAAAGGGTTCGTAAACGCCATAACGGGATCTTTAATATCAAAAAGAAGGAACTGAGGAAAGTTAAACAAGACCTCGCGTGTACCGAAACAAGGGATGATCTCATCCACTTTAAGATCCAGACCGAAGCGTTTCTGATTGAAGGCCTGCATCGCTTCTATTGTGGTATCTTCACCTGCCGTCTTCGGATATTTTTGCAATAAAGAAGTATTTTCTTTTAAAGCATCTTGGATAAACGCAGGGGTTTCAAACTGTGGTTCACCGATAGTCAGAGCGATCAGACCGTTCTTTTGATCAGGTTCGATATCTTCTAGAAGCGTATTTAGTTTTTCAAATGGATAAGGTTCAAATTGCATTAGCGTCTTTTTACTTTAAAGGGCGTGTAGAAAATGCCCTTCTTGATTTTTGAGATTATACCTTTTTTTTATTAATAAAACAGGTTTTTCATCTTAAAAAAAACTTCAAACACTTTATTATTATCTGTATTCAATAGCTTACTTAGTATTATAACAATATCATAAACTTTTTATTTCCCATTTAAAGATAGTAAATGCAAACATCCAGATCAATACTCTATCCATCCCTCCTACTTTTACTCCTTTCAGCCTGCAGTGAGACACCTGCAAAAGTAGAAAAAAAAGAGACTGTCATAGAACAAAAAACAGAAATCGTCCAGGAAGCTAAGCAGATCGTTGCAGCTGTCAATACGACAGTAGAGAAGGTCAATACAGAAGTAAGCCAACAGGCAGAATCCCTCAGTGGTTCAACACTGTATACCAGTAAATGTGCCTCATGCCACGGCAGCAATGCAGAGAGATCTGCACTCAATGCTTCTGCACCTATAGCAGGATGGAGCATTCAAAAGACACAAGACGCACTAAACGGCTATAAAAAAGGTGAGTACGGCGGAAAGATGAAGGCTATCATGCAAGGCCAAAGCAAACCACTCAGTGATGAAGAGATCAGACTAATCGCGGAATATATCGCGGTCTTATAATTTTTGTGAGAAATGATGCGATGCGATCTTGAAATCCTCGCGAAGATAGAACTTATGCGCTTGAAATCTCTGAACTGAGGAGTCAAGGTGGATTTGTCCGCATCCTTTCTCTTTGGCAAATCTTATCAGGTACGCCATCATCTCTCTGCCATATCCCAATGAACGTTCACTCTCTGATGAGACAAGATCATCAATATACAGATGTCTTCCCCAGGCCAGATTCGTACTTATCCTGCATCCGCATAACACCACTGTCTGTGACTCTTTTATCATACCAAACAGAGTGTATCCCTCTTTGATCTGTGCCAGGACTTGTTGGGTGAAATCTTCGACTTCAAGATGAGGACGCAGCTGCCGCATCAAGGAAAAACATGTGGATATCTCAGCCTCTTCTTCGATACGAAAGATTCCTTCTTCCCGTTCGATCCTCGTATTTGTCTTCACTTCTTCTGTAACTAAGACAGCGTCTTTTACAGCCAAATGTGCGACAGTCGCATAATAGACACCTAAAGAGTCCGGGTCCTTACAGGCCTGTATATAAGCTTCGATATCATCGTGTGAGCAGACACCTGTCGCAAGGTAGGCATCTGACAATGCCTCCGCCGAATAGGCCATCACTTTTGCCACCGCTTCATCTCCGCTGCACAGATGCAGATAGGACTTGCTTTCTTCGATCGTAAATCCCGCATCTATGAGTTCAAGCTGAGCGGTCGAACCGTAATACGGTCTAAGACCCTTGCCTTCAAACATCTTGCATATCGCACTGTTAACGCGTTTGCAAGCTTGCAGGTCCTTAGCATCCATCCATTTTGCCAGGGTAAAATCAGGCTCTTCTAACACAAGCTTTCCGCCCGGTTTTAGAAGCGTATAGAGTTTTTGGATTATCGCTTTGCTCTTGGTATTATGAACGAGGGTGTATCTCAGATGGATCAGATCAAAACGCTTGGTGATATCAAGTTCAAGTATATTGCCTTCAAGTAGTTCGTATTCAATCTCTTTGCCGGCGTACGCTATCGTAAGGTCTACTCCCAGGACAGATCCTTCCCTGCCTACTTCGTCCTTCATCCATGAAGCAAGCGAACCTGCCCCCAGACCGACTTCAAGACACGCCATCCCGCTTTTAAGGCCTGCTTTGAGAAGATGCTTCTTTGACTTTTCATCAAAAGAGTCCTGCACGAGGCACAAGCGTTTATACTCTGATGCCTGTTCATTCGAGGCAAAGGTGTACTCCTGCATATTAAACGATAGGGAGTCCGAATTTTTGCGTGATCAGTTCGCCCTCATCATTAAAGAAGAGATAATAGAGGTAATCTTTTTTGATATTCAGACCCGCCAGGTACCTTAGTGCAAGGTTTGC
>JBFEYG010000096.1:0-9119 GCA_041562275.1 Sulfurimonadaceae bacterium
AAGGTCAAAACGGGAGGTCTTAACAATATTGCTCCGACTGTCTTAAGATTGATGGAACTGGAAATCCCGCAAGAGATGGATGCACCGCTTATATAAAGAGGTTTAAGAAAGTTATCAGGCAGCTAAAGCTTAAATTACAAACAATTGTTTGCTTTAAACAGTCGAGATGCGGTTTGACTGTGCCGTATCTCACGTCAGGCAACGCTTCTTTATAGAAGGGTTGTCATGGGTCAAGTAATATTGATAGATCAAAAATAAAATGAATGGAGAATAGATGAAGTTTACAGGAAAGAACGTTTTAGTAACAGGTGCAAGCCGCGGTATCGGTGCGGAGATAGCAAAGAGTCTTGGCGGTTTCGGTCTTAAGGTATGGGTAAACTTCCGTTCGGGAGCAGCTGAGGCAGAAGCGGTCAAAGCGGCGATTGTCGCTGCGGGCGGTGAGGCTGAGGTCATTGGATTTGATGTAAGCGACGAAGAGGCATTTGTCGAAGGAATGAAGACTATTTTAGCGGCGGACGGCGAACTGGCTTATCTTGTAAACAATGCCGGTATTACAAACGACAAGTTAGCCTTACGTATGAAAAATGAAGATTTTATGTCGGTTATCAATGCAAACCTTACTTCTGTGTTCACAGGGTGTAGAGAGTTTTTCAAGGCCGGCCGCAAGAAGAAATTCGGCTCAGTCGTCAACATCGCATCGATCGTCGGTGAGACTGGGAATGCTGGCCAGACAAACTATGCGGCATCCAAAGGCGGCGTGATCGCAATGACAAAATCCTTTGCTATAGAAGCAGCGACTTCGGGTATCCGTTATAACACGCTTACTCCAGGTTTTATCGCGACAGATATGACGGATGAACTAAGCGATGAGATAAAAGATGCTTTCACGGCAAAGATCCCTATGGGACGTTTCGGTGATCCGAAAGAAGTGGCAGAAGCAACAGCCTTTTTATTGAGCGACCACGCTTCATACATCACAGGTGAAGTCCTTAAAGTAAACGGTGGAATGAACATGGCTTAAGGCCATGAGACCACTGCTTCAATTCTTCTTTTTATTCATCCATTATTTAAAAATAAATCCTACACATTGTTTAACTGTTTAAGTTAATTGTGCTATAATTCCCCTCATAAAATAATAGTTAGGAGCTCTAATGGCACTTTTGGACGATATCAAAGAAGTAGTAGTTGAACAACTAAGCGTAAGCGCTGATGAAGTAAAAGAAGATGCGAAGTTCGTAGAAGATCTTGGCGCTGACAGCCTTGATGTAGTTGAACTTGTAATGGCACTTGAAGAAAAATTCGACATCGAAATTCCTGATGACGAAGCTGAAAAAATTCAAACTGTTAAAGATGTAGTTACCTATATCGAAAGCAAGTAATTAGGGCCTTCCCTGATATTTGGAGAAGCTTTTGCAAAGTGATCCCTGCTGCGTCAGGATCATTTTTCTGCATTTTGCTTTTCTTTTAAAATAAACCTGTTTTTATACTTTAATTTAACAGAAATCAAAATATAAGAACATATTCCTAGGAGTAGATGTGAGAAGAGTTGTTGTAACAGGGATCGGAATGATCACCGCGGTTGGAAATGATAAAGAGACTGCTTTCAAAGCGATTTGTGAAGGTGAATGCGGGATCGGACAGATTTCACTGTATGACACGGAAGGTCACAGTGTGACAATCGCAGGAGAGGTCAAGAACTTTGACCCGGAAACTGTAATGGCTCCAAAAGAGGTTAAAAAAGCGGATCGTTTCATCCACCTTGGTCTGAAAGCAGCCCAAGAAGCGATGGCAGATGCTGCATTTCCTGAAGGTATGAATAAAGAGCGATTCGGTATTTCAGCAGCATCGGGTATCGGTGGTCTTCCTGCAATCGAGAAGAACTCTATCATTTTGGACACACGCGGTCCTAAGCGTATCTCTCCATTTTTTATCCCTTCGGCACTTGTCAATATGCTTGGCGGTTTCGTGACGATCGAACACGGCATACAGGGTCCTAACCTTTCATGTGTGACAGCGTGTGCGGCAGGTACACATGCGATCAGTGAAGCGGCTAAGACAATCATGTGTAACGGTGCAGAGCAGATGCTTGTTGTCGCTGCAGAGTCTGCGATCACGGGTGTAGGCATTGGCGGATTTGCTGCGATGAAAGCACTCTCTACGCGTAATGATGATCCTCAGACAGCGTCACGTCCTTTTGATGCAGAACGAAACGGTTTTGTCATGGGTGAAGGCGGAGCGGCACTTGTTCTTGAAGAGTATGAGTCGGCTGTTGCACGTGGAGCGAAGATCTATGCTGAATTGGCAGGATTTGGCGAGAGCGGTGATGCAAACCACATTACGTCACCAAGCCTTGAAGGTCCGTTACGTGCTATGAATGCGGCACTGAAAATGGCCGGCAGCCCAAAGGTGGATTATGTCAATGCCCATGGAACGTCGACACCGACGAACGATAAGAATGAGACAGCAGCCCTTAAAGAGGCTTTCGGCGGAAAAGAGAACTGCCCTCCGGTAAGTTCGACAAAAGGCCAGACTGGTCACTGTCTTGGTGCTGCGGGCGGCATTGAAGCTGTTGTTTCGATCATGGCAATGCGTGATGGTATCATCCCTCCTACGATCAACCACATGAATCCGGATGAGAATTGTGACCTTGACATCGTTCCTAATAAAGCGCGTAAAGCTGACCTTAATGTCGTTATGAGTAATTCGTTTGGTTTCGGTGGAACTAACGGCGTTGTGATATTCAAAAAAATCTAAAGGACTTCTTTGGCTACTTATCTAGATTTTGAAGAGAAAATCAAGCAGATCCAAGAAGATATCATCTCTGCAGAAGTGCGTCATGATGAGCATGCTGCGGAGATCTTGAAAAAAGACCTAGACAAAGAGGTCAAGAAGACCTACGCGAATCTTACCCCTTTTCAAGAGCTTCAGCTCGCCCGTCACCAAGATCGTCCATACGCTATTGACTATATCAATCTCCTGATGAGCGACCATTATGAGATTCATGGAGATCGTCATTTTTCCGATGACAAGGCTATCGTCTGTTATTTAGGCTATATAGGGACTCAGCGGACTATGGTTATCGGTGAGCAAAAAGGCCGGGGAACAAAAAACAAGATCAAACGAAACTTTGGTATGCCAAATCCGGAAGGGTACAGAAAAGCCCTTCGTGCGGCAAAGATGGCAGAGAAGTTCGGTATTCCTGTACTGATGCTTATCGACACTCCGGGTGCCTATCCGGGTCTTGGAGCGGAAGAACGCAATCAGTCAGAAGCGATTGCCAGAAACCTTCTTGAACTTGCAGAACTGGATACACCGACGGTCTCTATCGTAATAGGCGAAGGCGGATCAGGCGGAGCCTTGGCGATAGGTGTTGCCGACAAGCTTGCGATGATGCGATACTCTGTATTTTCTGTTATATCTCCTGAAGGCTGTTCGGCTATCTTGTGGAATGATCC
Organism: Sulfurimonadaceae bacterium; assembly: GCA_041562275.1. GTDB lineage: Bacteria > Campylobacterota > Campylobacteria > Campylobacterales > Sulfurimonadaceae. The sequence continues at coordinate 3,456 of JBFEYG010000096.1, forward strand.
TGCAAAGGCAGAAGCAGCGACAAAGGCGATGAAAATAACCAGTAAAGATCTAAAAGAGCTTGATCTTATTGATGATGTTATCGATGAACCTTTGATCGGCGCACATAGAGACAAAGAGGGTGCTGCCAAAGCACTTGGTGATTACTACTTGAACGCTATAGCAGAGATGCAGACCATGAGCTCGCAAGAGCGTATGGAAAAACGTTATACGCGTTTGACTTCACACGGCGCTTACGCAGAATAGACAGACTATTTAAAAAAAAGCTTTCAGCTTTTTTTCTCTTCAACGATATTTTCTTCTTTTTTTACTTTTCGCAATCGCGGAGCTTCTTTGGAAAAACGTAAAAGGTCTTCTACTGTCAGGATTTTTTTCGGCAATTTTTTCAGAGATATTTTCAGCAGCTCCAAGGCGGTGATGGCATCGGATAAAGCCCTGTGATGATCCGCTTCCTGATGCAGATCCATTGTCTCATTAAGGTACTTAAGGCCATACCTTTCGAACTTAAGTGTACGTTGTGCCAACTCAAAGGTACAGAGTGTTCTGTTAGCCAAAGGCTCAAGACCGACACGTTCCATCATCGCCGATGTGAACCTGTAGTCAAAACGCACATCATGCGCGACGAAGACAGCATCCCCCAGGAAACTCTTGAACTTGTACATGACCTCCTTGAGTGAAGGCGCATTCTTTGTGTCTTCCAAGGTTATACCGGTGAGTTCTTGGATAGTAGGAGGGATCTTGTCGCACTGGACAAAGGACTCAAAGGTGTCGATGATATGTCCGTCTTGATACATGACTGCACCAAGCTCTATGATAGTATCACCGCGCGCAGGCTTTGAACCGTTGGTCTCGATATCCATGATGCAGAATCTGCCATGGCTGATCGGTTGTATCGCCGTTTTATAGATAAACTTGCCTTGATGTTCATACAGAGGGAGACCCTGCGCACGCAGGAGTTCTATAAGCAGATCAGGTTCACCAAACTTGTTGAGTGCTTTATAGAAACGTTCTCGGCTTATACCCTGTTGGGAAAGAGCAGTATCCAGGTTACTTAGCATTTTGCTGCATTGATAAAAGCAGAGACCTTCTGAAGGTCTTTGACACCCTTGGAAGATTCGACTCCGGAACTCACATCCAAGGCGTAGAAGCCGTAAGAGAGACACTCGCTGACGTTCTGCGGGCTGAGACCACCGGCTAAGATTATCTTCGAACAGTCGACATCGTCGAACCACTCAAGGTTGAGACGTTTTCCCATCCCGCCATAGGCTTCGCAGTAAGCATCGACTAAACGGTATTTATCGGAGTCTTTTTTGATATCTTCAGATGATTGGGCGCGAATGACTTTGATGTAAGGAAGATCGAGTGCATCACATAAGGCTTCGTCGGCATCAAAATGAAGCTGTATAAGGGTTATACCTGAAACAGCTGCGAGAGCATTGATCGTCTGGGCATCTTCATTGACAAACAGACCGACTTTCTCGACAAAAGGGGGGAGTTGTGAGATGATTGATCTGGCTGCTTTTGCTGAGATAAAACGGGGTGATTTCTCATAAAAGACAAATCCGAGAGCGTCTGCACCGGCCGCTATCGTTTGACGGGCATCTTCAAGCGTAGTTATACCGCAGATCTTGACTCTCACATCAGGCCTTATACTTTTAGATTCTTGATAGCGGTCTCATAGGAGTCATGCTTAAAGACATATGAGCCTGCGACACAGACATCAACACCCGCATCTCTTAACATCTCAATATTATCAGCTGTAACCCCGCCATCGATCTCGATAAGACACTCAGGGTTGATACGGTCACGCAGTGCTTTGAGCCGTTTTATCTTTTCTACGACATTAGGAATAAACTTTTGACCGCCAAAACCCGGGTTGACACTCATTATAAGGACCATATCCAGATCTTGAAGGAGGTACTCTACCGCTTCAGCAGGGGTGTGCGGATTCAAGACGACACCGGGTTTGATACCGAGTTCTCGGATATACTGGATGAGGCGATGCGGGTTTTTTTCCTCTTCCATGTGAAAAGTGATGTACCCCGGTTTAAGCGGGGCAAAAAGGTCAACAAAAAAGGTGTTGTTTTCGACCATCAAATGGACATCAAGAGGTTTTGTGGCTGCCTTGGCGACTGCCGATACGACTACAGGTCCGATGGTCAGATTAGGTACAAAATGACCATCCATAACATCTACGTGAACGAGGTCACATCCTGCCTCACAGATCGCTTGGACATCACGGGCAAGGTTGCCGAAATCAGCTGATAATATACTTGGAGCTACAAGCATTTGCTTCCTTGAAAATATATCATGATGAGATATACATAAATTAATGATGAAAGTATAGCGTTTTATAAAAAAAGGAGGCTTAGCTTGCAGGGTTAGAGGATTAAATTGTCTATATTTACTGAGGTGTCTGAGCAAGACGTGAGATATTCACGTCTTTGGTGCGGGTGTTACATACCCGGCATTCCGCCCATACCCGGCATGCCACCCATATCTGCACCGGAAAGACCGTCATCATCTTTCTTGGCATCATAGATGGCTGCTTCAGTTGTTAGCAGCATAGAAGCCACTGAGGTTGCGTTAGTCAGTGCTACACGTTCTACTTTGAATGGATCTATGATCCCTGCTTCAAACATGTCGACATACTCACCGGTGGCTGCGTTGAATCCGATCGTCTCCGATGCAGCATTTTCGATAGTATTGACAACAACACCTGTGTCAAAACCTGCATTGGCTGCGATCTGTTTTACCGGTGCTTTGATAGCACGAAGGATTATCTCTGCCCCTATCTTTTGATCACCGATAAGACCGTCTAAAGAGACTTTTGCAGCGGCACGGATAAGTGCGGCCCCTCCACCGATGACAATGCCTTCTTCAACAGCAGCTTTCGTCGCTGAAAGGGCATCATCGACACGGTCTTTTTTCTCTTTCATCTCGGTTTCCGTTGCTGCACCGACTTTGATAACGGCAACACCGCCTGAGAGTTTTGCAAGACGCTCCTGTAGCTTCTCTTTGTCGTATTCAGAAGTTGTTGTCTCCATCTGTACTTTGATCTCAGCAATACGGGCTGTCACACCTTCTTTCGAGCCGGCACCGTCAACAATAACGGTATTGTCTTTATCAATCACGACACGTGCTGCCTGCCCAAGGTCTTCGATTGTCGTTGACTCAAGAGTACGGCCGACCTCTTCTGATACAACCTGTCCGCCTGTAAGCACTGCGATATCTTGCAGCATTGCCTTACGGCGATCACCAAATCCCGGAGCTTTGACAGCAGAGATGTTCAGCACACCGCGCATCTTGTTGACAACCAGTGTTGCCAATGCTTCACCCTCTACATCTTCTGCGATAATTAAAAGTGGACGGGAAGTCTTTTGAACCTGCTCTAAAACCGGAAGAAGGTCTTTCAGATTGGAGATCTTTGAATCAAACAAAAGGATGAATGGGTGATCGATCTCGGCTGTCATCTTCTCTGTGTTAGTGATGAAGTACGGGCTTAAATAGCCACGGTCAAACTGCATACCCTCGACAACGTCAAGTTCATCCGCGATACCTTTGGCCTCTTCAACAGTGATAACACCGTCTTGACCGACCTTGTCCATTGCCTCAGCGATCATATCGCCGATGGCTGTATCAGAGTTTGCAGAGATAGAAGCGACCTGTGCTATCTCTGTCTTGTCAGAAACCGTTTTAGACGCTGCTTTTAGGTTCTCAAGGATTGAGGCCGTTGCCTTGTCCATACCACGTTTGACTTCAACAGGATTAGCTCCTGCAGTGATGTTGCGAAGCCCTTCTTGATAGATAGCATTGGCCAGAATGGTAGCGGTTGTCGTACCGTCACCGGCTTCATCTGCAGTCTTAGAAGCGACTTCTTTTACCAGTTGAGCACCCATGTTCTCAAGGGTGTCTTTTAACTCGATCTCACGGGCAACAGAGACACCGTCTTTTGTGAGTGTCGGCGCACCGAAGCTTTTTTGGATCAAAACATTACGACCACGAGGCCCCATTGTCACTTTTACTGCGTCGGCCAGTTTTTGAACGCCGACTGCAAGTTTGTTACGTGCCTGGTCTGAAAAAATTATCTCTTTTGCCATAATAAAGTTCCTTAATTATTTAATGATACCAAGAAGGTCATCTGTTTCAATTACTAGGTAAGTCGTGCCATCTAGTGTGAGTTCATTGCCCGCATATTTTCCAAAAACTACCGTATCGTTCACAGCTACGTCTTCAACTTCTGCACTGATTGCTACGACCTTGCCTTGTGAAGGTTTCTCCTTAGCACTATCTGGAATGTAGATGCCTGAAGCTGTTGTCTTGGCTTCTTCTATACGTTCAATTAAAACACGTTTGCCTAATGGTTGAAAGTTCATAGTATCTCCTTAATATTTATTTATAGACTGAAATTCTACAAAATTACAAATTGTATGTCAATAGTCTTAGTCTATACCACTAAAGTTATATTAGTATAGTTTGTAAACTATTATTTAGTCAGTTGCTATCATATCTAATTTATTTTAAATTTTAGGAAATAATAAGTATTCAGTATGTATAATTCCACCCTTATTAAACGTGTCACGGTAGCTCAGCTGGTTAGAGCACTGGTCTCATAAGCCGGGGGTCGGGGGTTCAAGTCCCCCTCTTGACACCATTTAATAATACTTTCATACTATATATCTTTCACTACAAAAACTCAGTATTCTCAACTTTAATTATCATTTAGTTTGACTATCTTTACTAAAAGCTGTTTTCCGCGACCATATTGCAAGTGAATTTTCTATATAATATCTTGTATATACCCTATAAGAAGGCCATAATTGAAAAAAACATTTGAGTTGCACGCTGCAAACAAAAAACCTGAACGTGTTATTGATTCCATCAAGAATGAATTACGTAAGTACTTAAAACGAGAACGTAATAAAAAATTACCGGAAGATGCTCTCTTCTGGGAATTCGAATGCCGTTTTGGTCAAAATATCGATACGGCAGAGAATCTGAATGCTTCTGAACTTATCAAAGCTTTGGACAGAGCTTATGAAGCTTCCTGGGAGAGATGTTATATTGAGATTATCTCCAAGCCATCCTCAAAGAAGAAACCTGCATCTGATCTACAAGAATAAGCAGATAAGACTTGGCAGATGACTGATTTATGCCATCTGCTATCTATTATAACCCTTCAAATACATCGGTAGACACAAAGAGATAGGGAAAGTTTTCCATCTGCAATATCAAAGTCGAAGCATATTTTGTTAATTATCACGACTAAAAACATGACAACTGTATGTGTAATAGATCATAACAAGCCCCCAAAAATCTACAAAACTTTATAAAATCTTAAATATCAATTTTATAAATCAATATATTCAGTTTTATGAAACATTAATTGCTTTAGAGATTATTTAAATTTCTGAAGTATGTAGAATTGAAACATTCAATGTGAATAAAATTCATCAATTTTATTTAATAAATAAGACTTTTTCATGCTTTTTTTAAGGAATTTCAAATAGGTTATAACATGTATAAATTGTTAAAAAAAATAGTAATAAGTTTTTTTGCACCTGATAATCAAGCCTTGTTTTAAGCCCTTGTATACGGATAAGTTCGTACTGCACATTCATATGTAACATTTGCGTAATAAATATAATATATAAATATAGACTTAT
>JBFEYG010000097.1:0-9011 GCA_041562275.1 Sulfurimonadaceae bacterium
AGAGAAGAGCTGGTCGGTTCGTCTTTGCGAAAGATACGCTCCAAACATACCACATACGAACAGGTCCAGGAGTTATGGAAGTATATTCTGAACAAGCAGGTGTACAAGACGATCTTTGAGAACATCGCCAAGAACGGGAAGAGTTTTTATGTGGAGAGTACGATCGTACCTATTTTGGACCGTTCGGGACAGATCAGCGAGTTCATGGCTATCATGCTTGATATCACTGCGCTATATAAACAAAAAGAGAAGCTTCATTTTCAGCTGTATAAAGATGAACTGACCTCTTTGCCAAACCGGATGAAGCTGCTTAAGGACATCTCTATCTGTAAAGATGCCAAACTGATCCTGATCAATATTGACGGTTTCAAAGAGATCAATACGATCTTTGGAGAAGCTATCGGTAACGAAACACTTCAAAAAATGGCCCAAAAGATCAAGGATACACTCAAAACACGCCACAAACAGCTCTACAAGCTTGCCGGAGATGAGTTTGCGATCCTGGTTGGAGAGGAGATGTCGGTCAAAGACTTTAAAGTCGATGTTGCAAGGCTGGTGGAGTATCTGAATGACACGAAACTCAGCTGTGGTGAACACGAGATCAGTGTGAAACTCAGCATGGGCGTAGTCATCTCTGAACTTAATCTATCATCGAAGTCGCTTATCTCTATGGCCGATATAGCACTTAAAGAAGCCAAACAGAAGATGCAGCCTTATATGTACTACAAAGAGATCGCTGCGGAGAACGAAGACCTTGAAAAGAACTACAAGATGGTACAGCTGATCAAAGATGCGATCGAAGAAGGCAAGGTCCACTGCTGTTACCAGGGGATGCTCAATGTTAAGACAGGCCGTATAGAGAAGTATGAGACACTGATGAGACTTTATAGCGCTGATGGCAAGATGATCGCACCGGACAGCTTTATCACATTAGCCAAGCGTGCCAGGTATTATCCAAAGCTTACACAGCAGGTCTTTGAAGAAGCGGTTTATACTTTTATGAACAGGACAGAGAGCGTGAGTATAAACCTCTCTATTGATGACTTAATGGATGATAATACCTATGACTTTATCTTGGATATCGTAGGCAATTGCGGATTTGCAGAACGTATTATCTTCGAGTTCTTGGAAAGTGAAGAGATAGAGTTCAACACACGTGTCCTGGACTTTACGACCAAGGTCAAAAAACTGGGTGCAAGGATCGCAATAGATGACTTCGGAAGCGGCTATAGCAATTATGCCTATCTCATTAAGCTTGGTGTCGATATTTTGAAGATAGACTCTTCTTTGATCAAAGACATCGACAAAAATGAGAACAATAGGCTGATCACAAAATCTATTATTGATATTGCACATGCACTGGGGATGGATACGGTAGCCGAACATGTTCACACCAAAGAGATCCAAGAGATATTGACAGCCATGGGAGCTGACTATCTGCAAGGTTTTTATCTGCACAAACCTACTTGTGACCTTTAGGTCACAGAGCGTATCTACTTCTGTGGAAGCAGCATGAACTTCTGCTGAACCTCAGTTCCGTCTTTATCATCTTCTTTCTCTTTTTTGATCTCCCCAAATACTTCACTGTGCGTATTGAAATGTTTGAGCTCAACTGCGGTATTCTGAGGAAATAAGACCCTGAGAATAAAATAGACGACGACCATCGCAACGGCAACGGCATAGAACAGCATAAGTCTTTTCATCAAAGTTTTGAAGGCGTGCATCTTCTATCTCAGCGCATCAAGAAGAAGGTGAAGTTCTCACCTTTGAAACTAAGGTTTACCTGAACACCTTTGCGCTCGTTTACCGTTGCGAGAAGATCATCTACATTTTCATAGGTACGCGGTAGGGTGATGTTGACTCGGACCTTGTCTTCGGCCAGCAGTGCTTTGACTCGTCCGCCGATGATATTGACGAACTCCGCAAGAGTGTCAAGTATCTCTTCTATGTTGTCTGTTAGTTCGCCCAGAAGAAGTTCACATGATTTTTTGGCGACATTTAGAGGAAATACAAGCACAAGCATACCGTCGATATCCCCGTAAAAACCGATGGAACTGGCCAATTTTCCTTGCGTCTGCGTGATTGTAAGGGGCTGTACTTTTACATCCTGCTTCTCGGCTTTGGCATTGGTCATCATCTCCATCGTGTTGACGGTGGCATTGATAAAGCGCGGGAGCTGATTGACCAAGATCTTGTTCAAGCTGCGTTTGTTCGTCTTGCTCCCGCCGCCGCTGCCGCCGAGCTCTTTGAGGAGCTCTTTGTCCTGAAGGATGTCATCCATCTTATCAAAGAACATAAGTCCTGCATCTTCAAGCTCATCTTTAAAGTTGACAGGAGTCTTCTCGAAAGTCATCCCTACAATACAGATATTTGCCCCAAACTCAGCTCCTGCAGTGGCAAGTTTGGAAAAGAAGTTGAGACCATGAACGTTCATAGAAACGACCTTGTAGGCATCAAAGATGAAAAGGGTGAAACCGACATTAAGGGAGTTCTTATGGTAGCTCATGTCAAAATTGTTCGTGATCTCTGCATCTAAAAAACCGGAGACGGTATAGATGATGGCGTTTCCGCTGACACGTGTAGCGATTTTCGAGCCTAAAAGCCCAAGATATGTGTTGTATACGATCTCTTCATAAAGTTCAGGCTGCATCTTTTTCTGTGAGAACTCCGCCGCACTTTGGCATACTATAGGCCCATGGCCGCGATCGAACAGTTCGATGGCCAGAGCTGAACGTTGAGAGGGGTCTTCATGCCAGACAAGGACACTCTTCTTCTCTTTAGCCTCCTGCATGCTTGCGGCAAACATCGTAGCTATCTTATAGGTTCGAAAAAGAGAAAAATTAAGGTTATCATTGTAAAAGGTCTGGATGGATGCATACTGTTTGTCTTTATAGTCACAAAAACCGACAACCGTCCCTGATTCTTTATGGAGTGTCTCGAGGAGTTTGACAAACACATCAAGGCCGTTTTTATTAAAAAATACGATCTTCTCCAATGAGACAAGCATCATATCAATGTTCAAGGCTTTTGTTGCCTGTATGTCTTCTATAGTTAAGAGGGAAGGAGCGGTTGTTCCGTCTAAAAAGCCTTGCGGGCTGAAGAGACCTATCTTGTTCTTGACGACTGCGCGCATTATCTGTCCATCCTTACATCACCACATCTTGAAATTCTTCATATATATCTTGAACATAGTCTATATTGAACGCGATAAAATCATTTAATCCTGCTTGAACAGAGACCGGCTGTGAAAGCTGGTAAAAGAAGAGCAGATGCATCCATTTTGAGAGTTCGATGATCTGCGGGTCTTGCTGCTGGGAATGTCCACTGGATGCCAACACGACTTGCGCGATCGGCTCAGGCATCTCCCATGCTTCAGAGATCTTAGCACACAGATCAAACAGGTCCATGCCGCTTAAGCGCTTAAGTATAGTGTTGTAGTCGATCTCTTTGACGGATCTAAGCAGGTTCAGTTCGTCCTGTTTTGATCTGAAAAGAGCTTCACATACGATAATAGATGCCGGGAGCAGTGTGATAGAAGAAAAAAGAGATTTGTCATCGATGTTTTTGTGTTCAAGTATCTTTTTCCAGGCTATGCTCAGATTGTCCTGGATCTCTGAGAAGTCTTTGTTCGTCAGTGAGAAGAGTTCCCACTTGGAAGGTGAAAGCAGGGAGATCATATAGTTGTAGATGATCTGTTCGGCTTGCGTCAGTCCTAAGATCCCGAAGATCTGACCGATATCCTTGATATCATTCTTGAAGCCGTATATAGGTTTATTGACGATACCTTGAAGGAAGAGTCTAAGTGCGGGGTCCTGTGAAGCCTCATGAGCAGCTTTCGCGAGTTCGCCTCCTTGAATATGACCAAGTACGGTCTTCAATAGCGTTGGAGAAGGGGGAATGGACTTGATATAATCATTAATCTCATCTTGTGTGATCAAACAGGTCTCTCCTGGTTATTTAAATTTTATTTATTTTATCAGGTTAGGGGTTAAAAGTAAACAGCATGATAATTGTTCAAGACACCTGTATGGCGATAAAATTTGCTACTTTAAATATCTCTTAAGCACGCCTTATGTTAACGGGAAGTATAATTCCAGTATTAATTTTATGCAAGGAGCCTCACAATGGCAAGAAAATGTGCTATTAGCGGTAAAGGTCCAATGGCTGGAAACAATGTTTCACACGCAAAGAACAGAACAAAAAGACGTTTTTTACCAAACCTACGTACGATCCGTATTACTCTAGAAGACGGTACAACACGTAAAATCAAGATCTCCGCATCTGAATTACGTACAATGAAGAAAAATTCGTAGTCGTTAAGATTATAAGTTGAACCTGTTTCGTAAGATCCGGGCTGCACTTCACTGGGAGGTTGCTCCCAAACCAGATTCTTCTACTCTGCCTCAAATCTACGGGCAACTCAAAGCATTTCGTCTACCTTTAATTTTAACTGTATTAACAATGATGGTCGGTACTATCGGTTATGTTATAATCGATGACTTTACGCTTATGGACGCGATCTATCAGACGGGAATCACGTTTACTACAGTGGGTTTTGGCGAAATCGCACCGATTTCTCATACAGGTCGAATTTTTACGATCACGCTTATTATTGCAGGCTTCGCTATCTTTTCGTTGGCTATCGGTACGATGGTCGCGGAGATCAACAAGGGTGAGCTGCTGCTGTTATTAAAGGAACGCCGCATGTTATATAAAATTGCACGTCTTAAAAACCATTTTGTGATCTGCTATCATAATGAATATACCATTGAAGTAAGCAAACAGCTGCTTCAAAGCCATATCCCTTTTATCGTTATTGATCCAAGCAGCGGACTTGAAGAACTTGCCAAAGAGCATAAATATCCTTATTATATTCAAGGCGAGCCGCATACAGAGCTTTCGATGCTCAAAGCGCATTTAAGTTCGGCAAAGGGTCTGATCACGCTTTCGCACTCAATTGCGGACAATATTGCCCTGATCGCATCGGTACGCCTCTTTGAAAAAGAACATAATATCCCAGTCCCTTACAATATCATCACTTCTGCGGACAATATGTCAGATCTTGAAAAATTGAAAAAACTCGGTGCGAACACGGTCGTTACGCCTACAAAACTTACCGCACAGCGTGTAACGGCGATGGCAGCCCATCCCGAGATGGAAAACCTGCTTGAAGAGTTCATGTACAGGACGGATACGCCTTTGGATATGGAAGAGGTAGATATTCCTAAATATTCATGGATTGTACTTAAAAAACTCAAAGAGACCCACCTGCGTAATATCGCGGATGTCTCTGTCGTGGGTATCCGTAAAAAAGACGGGAAGTTCAGCCCTATGCCCAAAGGGGATGTCCTGGTCACAAGCGAGTCTAAACTGCTTTTGATCGGTACACAAAAAGGGATTGGGATCACCAAAAACCTAATCAAACAAAGAGTCAAACCTGAGGAGTTGAGATATGTCTAAGATCACGCCAAATGACAAGGGTGTATGTGCTGCAGAGGGCTTTTATACCGACGGTATAGCTATCGGACTGAAAGCAAAGAATAAAAAAGATATTGCCTTTATCTATTCGGATACTCCTTGTGAAGTGGCTTCTGTCTTTACGACAAACAAGATGCTTGCCGCACCGATCAGACATTTCCGTTCAAAAGGCGAGTTCAAGACGAATTTCGTACTGATCAATTCCAAGAACGCGAATGCGATGACAGGTCCTGCAGGGATCGATGATATCACAGAACTGTTAAGCGGTCTACAGCAGACATTTACGCAATTGGATAACCCGGTGATGAGTTCAACGGGTGTCATTGGGGTACGCCTTCCAAAAGAGAAGATACTTGAGGGAGCAAAAGGGTTTGATCTGAGCAAAAAAGATCATGTTGCTGCGTCTGAAGCGATCATGACGACAGACACCTTTTCCAAACGTATCGCCTTTGACGTCGAGTGTGAGAACGGAAGTTTTAGTATAGGCGCGATGGCCAAGGGTGCAGGTATGATCAATCCTGCTATGGCGACGATGCTCTGTTTTATCACAACGGACGCCGATGTCGATGCGAAGACGATGCAGGAGATCCTGGACGAAAAAGTAAAGCATACTTTTAATGCGGCCAGTGTCGACGGTGATACCTCTACGAATGATACGGTACTGCTTCTGTCAAACCGTAAAAGCGGTGCCTTTGATAAAGAAGCCTTTAGTGAAGCCCTGCGCCGTGTCATGCATTTCCTTGCTCTTGAGATGGTGCGTGACGGAGAAGGTGCGACGAAGCTTGTCGAGTATGTCGTGACAGGGGCCAAGGATGATACAGAAGCCGAAAAGGCAGCGAAGGCTTTGAGTGATTCGCTTCTGGTAAAGACGGCTCTTTTTGGAGAAGATCCGAACTGGGGCCGTATTGCATCGACGATCGGCGCAAGCGGGATAGAGTGTGATGAGTCAACTCTGAGCGTCTCCTTCAATGACCTCTGTGTCTATGAGAAAGGAAAACTGCTTTTTGATGCCGAAATGGAAGTCAAAGCTGCAGCAGTGATGAAAGAGTCCGAGTTTACGATATTTTGTGATATTGGCGTGGGCAAGGGTGAGTTTACGGCCTACGGCTGTGACCTCGGGTATGAATATGTAAAGATAAACGCTGATTATCGGACCTGATGAGACGTCTTCTCTTTATTCTGTTACTCACCTATCCTCTTTTCTCTTTCGACAGGGCTTCGCCTGACATTGCTACGGCTAGTTTGGGTGCGGCTTCGACTGAAACTTTTGCTTCACAAACCGCCACCGGTAGTTTTCCCCGTGAACAGCTATCTCCCGGGGGAATAGCCAAACTCTATTTTGATGAGCGCCCTGATATCTACATCGATAATAAAAAGCACGATTTTTTTATGAAAAAACAGGAAGATGGATGGTTGATGCTGTTGCCGATATCCTTGTATAAGCCTCCTGAGACCCTTCGCATCGTCTCTCAGACCTCGTCAATGATTCAGGTCCATCTTATCAGCCCGAAGCCTTCTTCCTACCAGACTCAGCATATCAAGGTAAAGGATAAAGAGTTTGTCATCGCTTCAAAGAAGACCTTAAAACGTATAGGGCGTGAGAGCCTTTTAAAACAAAAACATCTATCCAGGTATACGCGTTTGTATACCCGTGACTTAAAGATGATAAAACCCCTGGACTCACAACTTAGACATGATTATGGGCGCAGACGTTTCTTTAACGGAGTGGCTAAAAATCCGCATGCCGGAATAGACCTCTCAGGAAAAGAAGGCGATAAGATACGTGCTCCCTTATCCGGAACGGTCATCCTTCTTGGAGATCTTTTTTACAACGGTAAGATGATGATGATCGACCACGGACAGGGGCTGATAACAGCTTATTCGCATTTGTCAAAGATCTATAAAGAAGATGACAGCTGGGTCAAGCAGGGCGAATACATAGGTGAGGTCGGCTCAACAGGCAGAGCGACAGGACCGCATCTGCACTGGAGTGTCTATCTTAACGGTGAACCGATCAATCCTGACTTATTTTTGGAAGACGCCAAGCTTTAAAATAGGCAACAAGACGCAAAGAGATGGCCAATGCTGCTATGACAAGTATGGAGATTTCGTTTAAATATCCTAAAGCACTGCAGCTAAACAGCAGCAGAGCGACAAGCAGGGCAATGGAACCGTAGAAGTCACTGATCAATACGTCAGGTATTTTATTGATAAGTATATCACGTGTTAGACCGCCGCCTACTGCTGTTAAAAAACTCAGTATAACGACACCGAAGATATTAAACCCGGCTTCCAAAGCCAGCAAAGCCCCGGTGATGCTAAACGCTACCAAACCTATGGTGTCAGAGATGACGAAAAAAAACTTTCGTTCGATCTCTTTTTTATGGTTAAGCTTGAAGATAAAGGAGAGGGTGAGGACCACTAAGACGGTACTGGCAGGGTAATACTCCCTAAAAGTAAAGGGTGTCGTGTTCAAGATAACATCGCGTACGATACCTCCGCCCAGGGCAGTCAAAAAAGAGGCGATCAACACACCAAGAAGATCAAGCTCATTACGTACGGCGACAAGGTACCCACTGACGGCAAAGGCAATGATCCCGATTATATCTGCTATGAAAAATAGATCCATCAGTTTAGCCTGTAATCCTCTTTGAAGGCGACATAGCGCAATGCAGAGGCATAGAGCTCTTCGACTTCCTCATCGTTCAGTTCACGTACGACTTTGGCAGGACTCCCCATTATCAATGAACGCGGAGGAAAGACCTTGTTCTTGGTGACAAGCGCACCTGCCCCTACAATAGACTCTTTTCCAATAACTGCGCCGTCAAGTATAGTCGCGCTCATACCGATGAGGCAGGCATCTTCTATAGTGCATCCGTGAAGCATTACCCGATGCCCGACAGTCACGTCATTGCCGATGATCGTCGGGTTTCCGTCACTCATATCCTCATTTTTATAATGGGTCACATGTATCATCGAGAGGTCCTGGATGTTGGTCCGGTCTCCTATCGTGATGTAATGGACATCTCCGCGTACGACACAGCCAAACCAGATCGAGACGTCTTTTCCCATGGTGACATTTCCGACGACATCAGCCGAAGGTGCTACCCATGTCTTGTCACTAAGAGTGGGTGTCCATTGTTTAAATGTATAGGTCATTTTCAGCTTTCTTTATAGAGGCGTGAAGCCATCTGTTGGACATAGTTCGGGTTGTCTTTTTTAAGTGCTTTGTGCAGCTTCTCGGTATGGGTCTCAATCAGTTTTTGATTATTGATCACCCTCGTCTTATCCGTAGGGACTTTGATATATCCGCCATCTTCCTTAAGTTCATAGGCCAGTACATTGTCATTGCACTGAAGCTGCAAGATAGATAGCAGTTTTAAGGCGGCTGTGTCATCCGATATACCTGTCAAAAGTTCGATACGGCGTATAAGATTACGCGGCATCCAGTCTGCACTGGAGATATAAAGCTGCGGACTTGCATGCATAAAATAAAAGATACGTGAATGTTCAAGGTATTTACCGACAATAGA
>JBFEYG010000098.1:0-8991 GCA_041562275.1 Sulfurimonadaceae bacterium
GGCCATCACAAGGCGAAGCAGAGACTGGGCGAGGTCATCAACTTTTTCAAAGAACCAAAGCTACTCGAAAGTTTCAATATCGCACCGCCAAAAGGTATGCTTCTTTACGGACCTCCGGGGACAGGAAAGACGATGCTGGCAAAAGCCTTTGCCAAAGAGGCGGAACTCCCGTTTATCTCCACGACGGGACTTGAACTGCTCCAACCGGAGAAGACCAAGTCGATCTTCACCAGAGCAAAGGCCTATGCACCAGCTATTATCTTTATTGACGAGATCGATACGATCGGAAAGCGTGACGGTGAAAACGGCAGAGAAGTACCTATCAATAAGCTCTTGTCAGAGATGGACGGCTTTACAGGCCGTAAAGGCGAAGATATCTTCGTCATCGCCGCAACCAATTATAAAGAGAACATCGATCCTGCCATCATCCGACCAGGTCGTGTCGAGATCCACATCGAGATCAACAATCTTGACAAAGACGCCCGTCAGTACTTCTTGAACAAGATCATCGAGAAGAAACCGACATCGGGCAGCTTTGATATGAAACAACTGCTGATGTACACGACGGGATTTACAGGATCTCAACTTGAGATGCTGGGCAAAGAGGCGTCTTATTTCTGTCTGCGTCACGGTTTGACTGCGATCACCCAGGAGATCCTGATCGAACAGATCAATACGATCAAATACGGTGAACGGCAGTCTTACCTCTCTCTTGAGCAGATGTTCGAAGAGACAGCGGTCTACGAAGCAGGACGTGCCGTCATCTCCAAAACCCTGATGCCGCATGTCAATATCGAACATGTCAGTCTTACCCCAAGGGACAATAATGAGCACTTTATCTCACACAACTATAATGATGTCCAAGACAACATGACGGTCAAAGACTTCAAAGACAAGATATGTGTATCTTTGGCAGGACGAACGGCACAGATGAAACGCTTTGGCGAGATCGAAGGTATGGATACGGGTGCTTCAAATGACTTGCAGCAGGCCACACGTGATGCCTATGCAGCCATAGCCCATTACGGGATGGACAAAGAAGTCGGCTATATCAACATCAACGGTGTCATGGATGCCAAAGGGAACTCCATCTCTTCCAAAGACACGGAGCACTATCATGAAAAGATCAACAGTGCCCTTGAACGCTGGATGCTTGAAGGTGAGAAGAACACTACTGACCTGGTCAATCAACATTGGAACACTATAGAGAGACTGGCAAAATCATTGCTTGAAAACGAAATAATCTATGAAGAAGAACTGGACGAAATACTCGCCCGATAACGCCCGCAGGCAACTCAAGTCTGCGGTTTAAAAGCCCCTATTCTCTTACTCAAAAACATCAAGCATGAGCCAAAGGGATGCCCGCATGATTCTGCTGCAGAATCATGCTTTTAGGTACCTCATATCAGCCGATGTGCGGAGCTGTCTGTGAATCCCATTTTGAGATGTGCTGCGTGTACCACTTCTTGAAATCGTTTTCTAAAAAGCCTTGTACCTCTTTTGGACCCTTCAGCACTTCCCATCGTTTATAAAACTTTTCCAGTTTTTTTCGCATAAGGTCATGATCGCTTTTGTGCATCTGCATATCAGAGTATGCACTCTGTTCCATCATATCTTCTTCGGTTTTAAAGTGTGCCTCTACTTCAGCCAAAACAGTTTTAAAGAGTTCATCGATCTTGTCTATATCTTTGGCTTTGATAGCATCATAAAAATTATTAATCAGTTCCAGTTCATCTTCATGCAACATATTCATCATAGCATTGGCGACCTGTTGTACTTCGTGTTCTTGAATCAGCATTTTATCTCCATAAAATAAGGTTTTAAAAAAAGATTATAGCTATAAAAAGTTTATACTTTCTGACAGATGGCAAGAAGTTTCGATATACATAAAGTTTAAAGGATAGTATCAAAGTAAGTAACTGCCAAAGAGACAGCGGGGGCAAAAGTCGTATGACTCTTACAGGATAAGGACTAAGCTTCCTCGACCAGACAGGAGAGAGAAAAGCCCTCTTTTTTTGCCTGTTCTTCGACTATCTCGGCTTTGGTCTCTGCTATTTCCAATATATAGCCGCCACAGAACCCTTCACCATTGGTCACGATCTCATGGGCAATCGCTTCTGCATCCTCCCGGTTCTTATGAAAGATGGTCGTAAGCATTCGCACACAAAACTCCCATGAGACATACTTATCGTAGAGAATAGAAACAAGGTATATCTTAGGTTTGTCAAATTGCATGTCCAAATAAGGTCTAATTGTGATAGGCATATTATTCCTGCATACTCTAAAGATATTTACTAGTATAGAATTATAGTCTAAAAAAGCTGTATACTACTTGATATCGCTTCTTTTCTTTATATCCCAAGCCCGGACTCAACTCCAAAGAGCAAACTTCTCAGTCAGATCAAGACTCACCTGAACGAGGTGTATTCCTCTATATTCTTTATCATACGCCAACACCTCTGAAGTCGATCATGCAGTATGATCTTCTGGCTTATCAGGCCTACTCTTGGTTGATGTTTTAAATGGATGATGGACTTTTGGCTCTGTTTAAATCCTGCTATAATTTCATTTCAAAAAAAATCATCTACTTTCTTGATCGCACTTGTGTTTTTAGATAGTTGGTACAAAAAGGATGAGGGATAGAACTGCACAACGGTATCACCAGAGAGAACCTTAGAGTCTTGATGACTGCATTTTATACTAAGGCTATTGAAGATCAGGAATTGGCCCCTTTTTTTATCGACGAGATCGGGGATGATATAAGCGATGAGGACTGGATCGAGCATATAGAGCTATTGGCAGACTTTTGGCTGGCTCAGCTTTTAGGCGAAGACACCTATTACGGAAACTTTGTCGGAGCCCATGTGAAGATGCCTCACATAAAAAGAGAAAGTTTTGCACGCTGGCTGGAGCTTTTCTCACAGACAGCCGATGAAGTCTATGCACCCGATACTGCTGAGATCTTTAAGAAAAAAGCCATAGCGCTTGTCAAAGAGTTTTTTAGCAGTCCAAAAAAGATCTGAATAAGGAAAAAGTATGGCTGACACGAAATGGAATATCCTTTTTATCAAAGATGCTCAGTCCCTGTTTGATACAAGCAGTAAGGTATTTGATGCATTGTTTGATACCGTTGATTTTGTACAGGGACGCGAAGAAGCGCTTACCTCTTTTGATGCGAACCGTTATGATATCGTCATTGGCGATCTAAGCGTAGATCCGAAAGAGCTTGGACTTTTAAAACAGCTTCAAGATAAAAAACCGGGACAATGCATCTTTGCCTTTGTAGCACCCAAGGACACAGACAAACTTTATGGCATTGCAGATCTCGGGATCAATGCCTTTGAATTGACCGCAGACCAACTTGAGCAGGCACTTGAGACGATTGCCCAGTTCAACCCCTATGAAACACAGGCATAAGCATCTAAACTATAGAAATAAACGGTTTGAGATAAAAGGAAAAAAATGAGCGATGATAAAAAAATGGATCTGGTGTTTATCAAAGAGGATACCTCTATGTTTGATCTGGGCACTGAGATGTTCAAAGTGCTGTTTGATAAAGTAGAGATCGTAGCCGATACGAACCAAGCGCTTAAGTTTATTAGTAAAAACCCCTACCATATCGTCATCAGTGATGTCAGTGTACATCCTATTGATGGTATTACCTTTTTGAAACAGATCAAACAGTTCAAACCTGAACTTATCGTCGCTGCTCTGGTAGCACCTAAAGACGAAGACAAGATCGGAGGGCTTATCGAGACAGGCGTTCATTCTTTTGTGTTGATCCCGGAGCAATTAGACCAGGCATTGGAAGTCATCGCACAGATGAAGCCTGACAAAAAAAGAGAAGCCTAAACAAACCATATAGGTTGCAGATCAAGGCTCTCTCAGTGATCAGTCCTCACCGACAAACTCCAAGCGTTCCGTCATTGCCTTCAATGCGACAGCAGCACAGGCCTCATCCTTATCCCCTCCAGGCGCACCGCTCACTCCGACAGCACCGATGAGTATGCCGCTCGCACGGATAGGCAGGCCGCCTTGCATCATTATCAATCCCTCGATATGATTCAACTCTTGTTGAATATCCGTTCTGGCGTCTCTAAATGCACCTGAAGCGATGCCTGACATCACCACCATATTGGCTTTTTTCTGTGCGATCTCTATCGTGTATTTCGCTGCCAGATCATCTCGCATCACACTGCGGATATTACCATGTTTATCGACCACGACCACCGACACGTTAAACCCGTCCTTGCGACAGGCATCTATACTCATTTTTGCAATATCGTTTGCCGCTTCCAGACCGATGTTCTTTTGCGTGAAAACATCTGAACCAAACAGATCTGAACTGAACAGACAAGCCAATAAGATCGCTGGTATGTGTATGACTTTTTTCATTCTCTTTCTCCTTTAAAATGCTCCCTGTTCTATCTAAGGGGTATATATACCTGGTACATCTCCCACCATTGTGCAAGGTCACGTGACTGTTGTGACTGTGTATCGTTTACGATCTTCTCATAAGTCTCGCTGTCCAGGCCCTGCAATGCCTGTGAGAGCTCTTTTACACAGTCGACCGGGTAGTCATAAGAGTCTGCGCACTCTTGTACCATTTCCGGTACCTCTTTGCCAAGTGAAGCCAGCACATAGGCATAAAGCTCACAGGTCTTACGCAGTTGTACTTCTCTGTTAGAAGGGCTCATGGGTGTTATCCTTTTAAACGTTCAAAACGGTCTTTTCTTTTGGAATTAAAGAGGACAGTTTAACCTTTATTATTTTGATATCACTTAAAGAAAAAAGCACCAGTTTTTATATCAGTTTGGAAGATGAAAGATTACGTCAATCTTTCTTATCGGGTTTACATAATAACTCTCTCTCGGAGATAATATTTCTGCAGAAGCATCGCAATAAAATAGCTTGATATCACGACAAATATGATCGATACAGACAGGGCAATAGCACTGTCATGAAAAACAAGACTTACCATCCTCTTTACGGGACTGATCAAGAAGGGATGCAGACAATAAAGCGCCAATGAATATTGGGCCATATATTTAATGATACTATTCGCTTTTATCCTTGGATCGAGCATCACTGTAAAGACAGCCATAACAGCAAACAACAGGGAGGTCCTGGTATAGGCTGGAATGGCATATCCTTGGCCAGGAATGAATATCTGATCCACTGAATAATTCCATTCAAATATGGAAAACAGCACACATAGAACGAGTGAAAGTAACAGAACAACAGTTCTGTTTTTGATAATACTTTCTCTATTTTGAGCACAAAGGACTGCGGCAAATGACAGCGGGATGAAGTTCAAAGGACTCCAATAGGCACTTAAGGGATAAAAACCTGTCATCTTGGTAAGCTGAGGCAAGGCTGCTAATAAAACGATCGAGATCAAAAAGAGTGATATTTGGAGCTTTCGATTTATCTGCATGAAAAGGTGCGCGATGAAAAGGCAGATTATCAGGCTGGTAAAAAAGTAATAGATCGTTTTACCGGCCCGTAATATTATATATACAACATCAGATGGAGAACTTGGAACTATGGCAGCCAGTCCTTGATAGCCATTGCGGTATAGGATCAATGCTATCGGCCAAAATGACAGTAATAAAAATATACGTGTAAATTGCTTTTTGAACCCTGTGCTACTAGCGGGCTTTAAAGAATATAGAAAGATCGAGGCAAAAATGAAAACTGGAACTGCCAACAAGAGTAAATGAAAATTTATAAAGTCAGATACCGTAAAAACATGCTGTAGATAAGCGTCTTGCGAGAATATAAGTGATCGCCCACCGCCACCCATATGCCATATAACGACAAATACAGACATCATTGCCCGAAGATAGTCTATTCCTTCTATTCTATAGTTCATATCAGTTCAACCCCTTCTAACGTTTATCGTCAACAACTCTAATCCCCAATCATAGTGCCTAATGGAAGACCACTGTCAATAGCCAAAAGATAC
This sequence comes from Sulfurimonadaceae bacterium, assembly GCA_041562275.1. GTDB lineage: Bacteria > Campylobacterota > Campylobacteria > Campylobacterales > Sulfurimonadaceae. The sequence continues at coordinate 5,969 of JBFEYG010000098.1, forward strand.
AGGGCTAACATTACTACAAAAGCAACAATTTGTATCCACATTAATACTTGTAAAGCAATTATGCTTAATACCTATGATGTTGTTGTTCTTTCATATAGTTCCTTCTTATGTGGCGTTTGTTACCTTATCAATAAATTCACGATACTTTTTCATGAAAAGCAATATTCTTCGGTCTTCTCCATCTACTGTCTTAAAATGTACTTCCACTTTGCCATAGCGGAACCATGTTCCCATCTCCTTGACATCTATAATGTTGGTGATAGGTATTTCATGACATAGATCTAGTCCAAGTAGACTGATCAACCATTTTGCGAACCAATGGGGCTTTATCGTTAATGATTCTCGGGACAACACAATCATTATGCAGCCGTAAGTACTCGCCAACCGAGTCCAGACACTCTTCATTGATTGGGCAGCTGCATAGTGTTCAAAAAACATTTCTTCAGTTCTATCCATATTGACCTCCTTATTATTTATAACGTTCATCGTGAGCAATAGTTTCGCCATAGGGGAAACTATTGCGCTCCTAGTAGTTGTTATGCTTTTAGTTCTACCCATGGTACAAACCAATCATTGATTTTAACCCAAGGAATAATTGGAAGTATTCCACCAATTAATAACGGAAAGACTATTATCCATATTTTTATGAAACTAATTGGGCCAATTAGTTTCATAAAAAAACATATTGTAAGACCGCTACACACAGTTGATATGAATATAGCAATCGATAAACTTAACGCACTTCTAAAAAAAGCAGGTTTAACAAGGATACCGCATTCACAACACTTTCTCGGCTTGTTTGATTTTACTTTATCCCATACTGACAATGTATCTTTTTTACAGTTAGGACACATTGTTTTCCTTTTGAGTATAACTCTTTATGGGAGGACATATTATAGAAAACAACCTTAAACAACATGATTGGTGGAACATGGGAATATCCTCCTATTCAATAAAAGTATTACCCGGTGTGGACATTTAGTGCCAGACATGTAAGTCAAAGAGATGAACAAGGACGGAGTTAAAAGTCCTCTAGACTTCTAAGGGTTCTTTGGTACGTATCCGTCTGACCACAGAGTACAGCAGCGGTACATACAGAAGATTGAGTACCGTTGCCCAGGCAATACCGTAGCCCAGGGAGACGGCCATCGGCTGCAGGATCATCGCCTGGCCCGAGGAGAAGAAGATAAGCGTTGCCAGTCCGAGTACAGTGGTGATCGACGTCAGTACGATCGGTCTGAAACGCGTTCGTGCAAAATGTATAAGTTCTTCCGTGTTCTTGGCCTTGCGGATGAAGAGCACCATCAACAGACCGTCGTTGACCACGACTCCTGCGAGACCGATGGCCCCGATAAGGCTCGGCATCGTCATATTAAGCCCCATGACCATGTGACCGGCCAGAACACCGAACCAGACCAAGAAGACGACATTGGACAAGACGACGACCGAGTCAAGCAGAGAGTCAAAAAGCCAGACCAGGGTTATGAATATCAGAAACAGTGCCATAAGCGCCGCTTGCGAAAGCTCACGTACCGTCTTGTCGTTCTCTTTTTGCTCACCTTTGACGTCCACTCCGTAACCCTCTTCCAGCAACGCCGTCAATACAGGTCTGAGGATACCGCTGAGTTCACCTGCGGTGACCTTCGATTTGTCCAGCGAGGCAAAGATAGAACGTATACGCTTGCCGTCCTCCTTGTCTATGCTCACATACGCCGTCTGGAGGATAAAGTCCGTGATCTCTTTCAGACGCACACGCTTGTCGGTACCGGGGATGTCAAGTTCTATACGCTGAAGATTCGCATAGGAGTCTTTTTTCTTGCTCTCGACGCGAATACGCACAAGACCCGACTCGTTGAACATCTTGCCGTACTCACCCTGCAGATAGTAGGCGCGAAGTTCACGGTTGAGGACCTCTTCGGTAAAACCGAGTTTTTGACCGTAATTGTTGATACGGAGTTTGAGCTCTTTTTCGCCCTCGTTTGCGTCATTGGCGATATTGTAGATACCTTCATGCTTCTTCATCTCGTCTTCTATACGTTTGAGCCCGACGAGGAGCTCCTCATCCGGTTTTCCCGAGAGTGCGATCTCTACATCGTTTTTTACGACGCCTGTTCCAGGTGTCGTCACACGCAGTTCTTCAAAGACTTTTACGCCCTTCTCCTGCATCTGCTCAAAAGGTTTCATCAGCCCTTTGATATCCTCGGCTATCTCTAAAGCTGTCCTTTTTCGTGTCAAAAGGTCAGCATCGTACTCCAAAGAGATGTACGGGTTGATAAAACGCTCAAAAAAGTTCGTCGGAGCACGCTCATGCAGATCGATGAAGATATGGAAGAGGTTCTCACCCGTCTGAGCCTGGTTTTTGGCATCAAGACGTATTCCTACTGTAGAAGTCACCGAGAGCATCTCACCCTCTCTCTTGTAATCCAGGATCACCTTCTCAATCTTCGAGACTACCTTTTCCGAGTCTTCAAGGTCATGGTTGATCTCCAGTTTACCCGAAACAAAGACCTGCGTCACGTCGAAGGTAGGAAAAAGCTGAAACCGCGTCATGCTTCCCAGCAAGACGGTGAGCCCTATGATCGATATCATCATCACCGCAAGCGAGATCTTCTTGCGCCTGATGAGAAAATGAAGCGCATTTTCATAACCCTTGTAGAGTCTTCGCCACATGTCGTGGCTCACATGGTCTTCATGGCGTACGCGCAAAAAGTCTTTGGCATGAAGCGGCAGAAAATAGAAGGCCTCAAAAAGCGAGGAGATCAACAGAACAGAGATCATGATCGGCAAAATACGGATAAAGGTCCCCATCTCTCCGGTCATCATCAGCAGCGGCAAGAAGGCGAAGACCGTTGTCAGGGTCGCAGCCAGAACTGCAGGAAACATCTCACGTGTCCCTTCGATGACCGCTTCTCTTCTGTCCCGGCCCATCTCAAGATGACGGTAGATGTTCTCGGCAACGACGATCGCTTCGTCCACCAGCATACCCAGAGCGATCAGACCACCCAGAAGTGAGAGCATGTTCA